>JAQUQF010000061.1 GCA_028749105.1 Acidobacteriota bacterium
GGATGCGGGACGTTTTCCAGGATATAGAGAGACACATGAGATGGCACTATTGTCTTGACGACTTTAAAATTGTCCCCCACGCTCTTCGCCGTTTGGGTGGGCAGGCCGATGATCAGGTCGATGCTGACATTGGCGATGCCGGCGTCCCTGGCCATGACGACCGCCTGCAGCGCTTGGGCCGCGCCATGGGTGCGCTGCAGAAAACGCAGGTCACGCTCCTGGAACGACTGGGCGCCGACGCTCAGGCGGTTGACGCCCGCGGCACGGTACCCTTTAAGCAGCGCCAGGGAAAGGTCCTCGGGATTGGCTTCCAGGGTGATCTCGGCGAAGCTGGACAGGTTGAAGTTTTTAGCCGCGTTCCCCAGGAGTCCCGAAACCTGGCGCGCGCTCATCAATGACGGCGAACCCCCGCCGAAATAAACCGTGTTGCAGACCAGCCCGGGATCGCGGCGCAGGCGCATTTCGCGTTTCAGGCAGTCGACGTAATCGTCCGCCCGCTCAACGCTGTGCTTTTTTTTGAAGAAATGGCAGTAGAAGCAGGCGCGGCGGCAGAAGGGAAAATGGATATAGAGGCCGGCCTTGCTCAAATCAGGACCAGTTTCTTTTTCTCGATCCAGCCGGCGATGCGCTCCGACGCCGTGACCTGCACCCAGTCGCGGCTGCGGTCGATGATGCGCACTTCCAGCCCGGGGTTGACTATGAAGAGGACGGTGTTGTCCTCACCGGGGCCGCTGCGCAACTGCGCATCCGTGTCCCAGACCACGGCGGTGTGACTTCGGTCCATGGCCGATGCGCGGCTGACATGGCAGGCAGCGAGGCCGGCGGCGACAAGCAGGGCAAAGCCCAGCGCGTAGGCGACCTTCTTGTTCCTGCCCCGGGTCAGCAGCAGGAAGATGAACACGTTGAGCAGCAGGACCGCCAGCAGCAGCAGGATGCTCAGCGCGCCCATGCTGATCCTGCTTTCCAGCGTCTGCACGGCGCGGGTGATGAAGTCGGGCTCCGGCAGCCTCGCATCGTCGCGGAAATAGCGGTTGGTCATGGCGATATTGCGGGCGATGGCGGGCTCGAGGGGGCGGAGCTTGCGGGCCTTGAGGTAGTAGACTTTGGCCGACAGGTAGCGGCCCATTTTGTAATAGCAGTTGCCGATGTTGTACGGCACCTGCCAATCGTCGGCCTGCTTGTTTATCTCCAGGTAGCGGGCGAGAGCTTCCGGGTATTTCCCCTCCTCGTAGGCGCGGTTGGCGGCGGAAAAATCATCCCGGATCCCGGCGCCTGCTCCGCTCAGGAGCAGGGCCATGGCGGCGCAGAAAAAGATCACTTTCTTCATTGGCGGTTCATCTTGCTGTCGATCTCGCGGAACAGCTCCTTCAATGCCTTCAGGTCCCTCTTCAATTCCAGGGCCGATTTCTTGTGCGCGGAGAAGCGCGCCAGTTCGGACTGCCCCTTGATGAAGAGAAATTTGTCGATCGAGGTTTTCGGCACGGCATTCTCCGCCAGCACTTCGCTGATCCGGCGATCGCCGACCTCGGAAAGGCCCAGGCCGCTTTTGGCGCAGAAGTAGCTCTCCATGGCCGGGGCGATCTCTTCGGGGGAGCGGATGCCGTCGATCCGCTTGAGCGCCCGGGCCAGGACGCGGCGGCGGCGCAGCGGCGCGCTCGTGGCGATGAAGCGGTCCCAGGCCGTGATCTTGAGCAGGACCAGCAGGTTGAAGATGAAAAGGCCGGCGAGCAGGAACGGGAACCATGCCCGGCGATGGATGGGGAGCGTGCGGGCGCGGAGCGGGCCGCTGCGGATGAAATCGATGTCCTCGCCCTTCTGGATGACGGCACTGCCTGGCAGGGTGCGCTCCAGTCCGGAAGGGGCCTTCTCGCCGCTGACCTGGATGCGGATGGGGGCGCTGCGCAGGCTGACGACGGCGCGCCGGGACGGGTCGAAATAACGGAACTCGAGGGCCGGGAAGGTGGCCTCCCCCTTCTGCTTGAAGGCGACCGGGATCTCGGCGCGCAGGATGCCGGTCATGGCCGCGGGGGAATAGGCGGTCTCCTGGGAGATCTTGGCCGGGTAGACCTGAACCATGCCGCTGCCGGGCACCTGGGGCGGGATGACGGCCTTGCAGTTGCCCGTGCCGCTGATCCTCATGCGCAGGGTGACGATCTCGTTGACGTCGGCCTTCTCCCCGGGGGACTCCAGCGCGAAGGAAAACTGACCGACCGGCAGCCCGGCGGCGGATGCCGGCGGCTCGCTTACCTGGACGTTGACCTCCTGGGTCGAGCGGCGGAGCGGTTGGCTGCCGAAGAACGCCGCCCCGGCGTCCGCCAGCTGCAGCTCGAACTGCAGGGAGGGGATGCTCAGGTTGCCGCTCTCGCTGGCGAAAAGCGCCGCTTTGCGGACCTCGTAGACCTGGTAGATGACGCCGTTGACGTTCTCGCTGGTGGGCGAAATGGACTGGGGCACCGGGAACCACTCCTGCCAGAAGCCGGCAAACGAAGCGCTGGAAAGCATGTTCACCGCCTCGATGCGGCTGCGGGTATAGAGCAGGACGCGGAAGAGCAGCTGTTCGCCCTTGAGGCAGGACGTCTTGGACAGGACGGCGCGCAGATAGGCTTCGACCTTCTGCGGCTGGCGGTCCCGGAAAGGGGAGGCGAAGAAGTCGTCGTCGAACAGCGAGGGCTGCCCGGGGCGGGTCGTGCTGCCCGTTGCCAGGCTGCCCTTGACCACCTCGATTGTGAAGGCCTGGGTGCGGTACTCGCGCCCCTGGTGGCGGTAGCGCGCTTCGGGAAGCTCGAGCCGGCCGACGCGCGTGGGCATCAGGTAATAGGTGAAGCGGATGGAGGTTGTGCTGGCGCCGTTGCGAAGCTGGAACTCGGAACTGCGCGACGTCTGCAGCACCTTGAAATCGTCGAGGTACGACAGGTCGGGCTGGGCGGGATTATCGATGTTGCTGAAGGTCAGGGTATAGAGCAGGGTGTCGTCGAGCCCGATCTTCTCCGAGCTGATTTCGGCCGTGACCCCGGCGTCGGCCCCGGCCGATGCCGCCGGAATGGCCAGGACGGCGAAAATGACGGCAGGGGCCAGAAAAAAAGCCGGCAGGGAAATGATCAGCGATCTACCAGTCTTTTTCATTGCGTGCCGGGGCGACCTTGCGCTTCTTCTTTTCCATCTGCTGCTTCTCGTTCTGGTTGAGGAACTGCATCATGGCTTCGTACTTCTGCTTCTGCTTCTCGGCCTCGGCCCGGGCGTCCTGCTGCTGCTCCTGCTGCTGCGGCTGTTGCTGCTGCTCGCGGATCTTCTTCAGGGTCAGCTCGAAGTTCTTCTTGCACTGGACATCGTCGGGCGCCAGCTGCAGGCTGCGCTTGTAGCTTTCCAGGGCCTTGGGGAACTGCCCCAGGCGGTAGTAGGCGTTGCCCAGGTTGTAGTGCAGGCCGGCGCGGGCGGGGCCGAGCTTGGACTCGTCCATATTGGAGAACTCGTCGGCGGCTTCCTTGTATTTCTTCAGCTGGTAAAGGGCGGCGGCGGTGTTGTTCTTCAATTGCTGGGCATCGGGCTTCAGTCCCTTGGCCGAGAGGAACTGTTCCAGGGCGGCGGCGAACTTCCCCTGGCGGTAGGCCTCGACCCCCTTCTGGTTGCGGCGCGCGGCCGGCTCGAACCAGTGCCAGCCCGGCAGCAGGGAGCACAGCAGCAACAGGATCAGCTTTTTCGCCATGCGATCCTCCGGTCGCTGAGGGCCATTTCGCCGGCCAGCAGGAGCACGGCCAGCAGCAGGGGAAAGGCGAAGCGGTCAATCTTGCGGCTGCGAACCTTGCGCGCCAGTTGCCGGCGCTCGAAGGAACGCAGGATGCCCACCAGCGGGGCGATCCCGGAGGCGGAGCTCAGGCGGTAGTATTGGCCGCCGCAATCGGCGGCGATGCGAGCCAGCGTCGACTCCTCCAGCTGCGACTTGACGATGCCTCCCTGCTTGTCCTTTTTCCAGCCCGTAGTTTTGCCCGCGGCGTCGCGGATGGGGATCGGCGCCCCGCCCGGGGCCCCGACACCGACGGTGAAGACGGTGACCTGCTGCTTCTGCAGCTCCTTGACCGCCTCGGGCCAGCCCTGCTCCTGGTCCTCGCCGTCTGTAATCAGGATGGCCACCTTCTGGCTGGTGCGGGAGGTGCGGAACAGGCGCGTGGCCAGGGTGAAACCCTTGGCGAAGTCGGTCCCCTGCTCCTCCTCCGGGCTGGGAGCGGAAGCCGATGCCAGAAGCTTGAAGGCCTCGTAATCGAGGGTGGGCGGGCACTGCACGTAGGCCGTGCCGGCGAAGTTGACCTGGCTGACCATGTCGGTGCGCAAGGCGTCGACGACGGCCACGATCAGGTTTTTTGCCACCTCCAGGCGCGAGGGCTGCAGGTCCTCGGCGTTCATCGACGCCGAGGTGTCGAGAAGGAAAACGATCTCCAGCCCGCGGATGTCCATGCTCTCGAAGCGCTCCCCCCATTGCGGCCGGGCCAGGGCCAGGACGAGGAAGGCGAACGAAGCCAGCAGCATTCCCGCCTTGAAGAAATCGATCTCGCGGCCGCCGCGCACGACGGTCGAGGCCTGGGCTTCTTCGGCGATGAACTCGCGCAGGATCTGCCTCTTTTTGCGGTAGTTGTGGATGACCAGGATCGTGAAGGGGACGAGCAGGAGCAGCAGGAACAGAGCGTAGGGATAGGCAAAACTCATGATATCCCGTCGATGGCCGTTGGCGTTGATGTTGGTGCCATTTTTTCCCAGTCATTATAGCAAAATGATACGATGAATGAAAGATTCCCCCCCGCCCCATCCCCTGAAAGAGAAGGGGAGAAGATCGACATTTCGATTCCAAAGCGTTACCATATTTTTTAAAATGTTGAAACTGGAATCGGGAGGATGGGAGAAATGAAAAAAGATTACCCGCGCTTTTTTGCAATGATAAAATGGATGATGGGTTTGCTGGCGGTGTGCTCTCTGTCGTTGTTGGCGGTTGAGTACGACGCGGAAAGGATCGTCAATGATTTTGCGAAGCTGTTCAAGCTGGAAACATTTGAATACGACGGGGAAAAATCATTATCTGTCGTTGTCAATCAAACCAGTGATTCGGAGTATGGGGATCTGCTTAAACAGTTTTCCCCTTATATCGCGATGATCAACCAATTGGCGGAAACGCATAAAATGTGTTCCTCTTTAAATGGCCTGGGGCCGGCGGAGGCAGAAGCGGCATTAATGAAACAGCTTCGTGAGCACCCGCTCTTGAAAAAAGAGCTGCTTCCGCTCATGGCCAGATATTTAAAGGCCAAGGGCCATTCCGTGAACGCGGTCATCGAGCCCAGGCTTGAATATAACATGGAAATGCTGCTGCCTATCGCCGCCAGATTTTTTTATCCCCACCTGGTAAATGATAAATTTCGTTTGCATATATGCGTGGGAATAAACGGGCTCAAGACATTGAATCCCGAACCGCCGGCAGCGCTTGCCGCCTTCAGCTTCCAAGCTATTAGCAAGGGCCTTGCTGCCAACCGGCCGGATACCGTCGAATTTGTCGACCATATTAATAAAAAATGGCAAGAAAAAGATGGCCAGGATATTCAGGTCTTTCAAAAGGAAATCTGGCAATGGCTGGAGATCCATCCGAAATTGAAAGGCCTCTTGTGGGAGGAATACGAGCAGGTAAAAGACACCCTTCCCTTTATCCTAAAAGCAGCAGAAGAAGATGCCATTTAAATTTGAAACAAGTATTAAAATATATCGAAATCATTTCAAAAAGTGCCATTTTAATCAATTGAAGATGACTTAAAGACTTGACAGCTTGTTTAAGTCAACTATATTTGACTTAAAAGCAGCAGGCATATTCCCGAAAACCTTGACAATAAAGGCCCAATCGGTTAAACCTTAAACAAATCGTCATGAGTAAAACCTATGATCAGGGACGGGAAGAAATCGCCAAGTTGTGCAAGTACTTTGCCGACAACCGAGAGCAGTTTCATAAGTGCCTGCCCCTTTGCGTCGACATAGTATGATCGATCAAAAAGAAAGATGGGCGGACACGGGGGTCCGCCCCTACGAAACATAGAAGGCATGATGCAATTGTGTATTTGTGATGTTTATTTGGATGAATTCGTAACATGATGGATCAGGCAATTAGATTTTACGGTTTTTGTGTAGGGGCAGGCCCCCGTGCCTGCCCCTTTTGTTTTCATCAGGTCGTGCGGCAAGAAAGATGGGCGGACACGGGGGTCCGCCCCTACAGATAATGCATGCAATTCCGGAAATCCGCGGTCGGCGATCGATCCGCCTCAGGGGCTGGGACTATTCTTCGCCGGGATGGTATTTTGTTACCCTCTGTGTCCAGAACCGAGAATGCCTGTTTGGAAAAATCACGAACAATAAAATAAATCTCATCGCTGCCGGCAGGATGATCGAAAAGATCTGGCTGGAATTGCCAGACAAATATCCGGGAGTTACATTAGACGAATTCGTTATCATGCCCAATCATGTTCATGGAATTCTTGGTATTTACGTAGGGGCAGGCCCCTGTGCCTGCCCTTCTGGTTCGTCTGACCGAAAGGATATGGTCGTTCAGAAAGACATGGGGCGGACACGGGGGGCCGCCCCTACGAAAAATCACTTGTCCTTACCGGATGTGATTCGGCAATTCAAAACATTGACTTGCAAAAAAATTCAGACAGCGTTGTTAATTCCAATTGGCGGGAATTCCAAAAGCGTCTTTGGCAGAGAAATTATTTCGAACATATTATTCGCAGTGATAAGGAATTGGATCAAATCCGTCGGTATATCCACGACAATCCAGCGACTTGGATGCTGGATGACGAAAACCCCAGCGGAATTGGTCAAATTAATAAAACAGTGAAACCGAAATTAGGAGGATGGGAGAAATGAAAAAGGATTACATTCGTTTTTTTGCGTTGAGCCTTGTTTTCCTGGGCGTCGCGATTGCATTTTACGCTCAGGGCGGAGTGCCGATCGGAAGATTTCTTTTGTTTTTTATCAGCGGCGCGGCTTGCGGCGTCAACCTGGCCCAGGGAATAATCAGCTTGCGGAAATCTTAGCTGGGAGAACACGGAAGGTCAAGTCTCACATTAAATGCGATGAGCTTACACCCAGGCTGGCTAACTGTACCCCACGTGTCAGCGTATGGTTTTACTTCGTTTGCTGAACCAGCTACAATTGGGCAATGAAAAAGAGACAACTGCGAGCCGTCATCGTCGGCTTCGGCAATGTCGGCCAGAAGCTGGCCGCCATGCTGACCGAAGAGCGTGAAAAATATCGGGGCCTGGCCGACCTGGAGCTGCAGCCGATCGCCATATTCACCGGGCATCACGGCGGGCTGGTGGACGCCGGGGGAATCGATCTGGCAAAGGCGCTGCGGCAGCGGCGTGAAGATAAGAGCTTTCCCGAGCCGCCCCTGTCCCCGCTGCAGGCGCTGGCGACATTGGATTACGACGTGCTGGTCGAGCTGTCCACCCTGAGCATCGACAAGCGGGGCGAGCCGGCGCTGGCGCACGTGCGCGCGGCGTTGAGCCGCGGCAAGCACGCCGTCACCGCCAACAAGGGGCCGGCGGCTTTCGCCTACCGCGAGCTGGCGGCCCTGGCCAAAAAAAACGGCGTCCGCTTCCTGTTCGAGAGCGCGGTGATGGACGGCACGCCGATCTTCTGCCTGGGGCGCGCGCTGAAAGGGCTGAACGTGACCGGCTTCTCCGGCATTTTCAACACGACCAGCAATTTCGTCCTGTCGCGCCTGGAAACGGGAGAGAGCATGGATGCCGCCGTCCGGACCGCCCAGCGACTCGGCTTTGCCGAGGCCGACCCGAGCCTCGACCTCGACGGCTGGGACTCGGCGGCCAAGACCGCCATCCTGGCCAATGTCTTTCTGGATGCCGGCATCGATCCCCTGCGCATCGAACGCCAGGGCATCCGTTCCCAGACTCCCGAGGCGGTTGCCCGCGCCGTGTTCGAGGGCAAGCGCCTGAAGCTGCTCTGCCGCGCCTGGCGGGAAGGCGGCAGGGTACGGGCCGAGGTCAAGCCGCGCGAGGTGCCCATGGAAAATTATTTTGCCATGATCAACGGCCGGGCGGCCGCCCTGCGCCTCGAAACCGACATGCTGGGACCGTTCTGGATCCTGGAGGAAAACCCCGACCTGATGGATACCGCTTCCGGAGTTCTTCAGGACCTGCTGGTCGTTGCAGAAAACCGCTAAGGAGAATCCCATGCGCAAGAAGTTTCTGTTGAAAAGGATTCTGGCGCTGCCGCTGTTAACCCTGTTCCTTGCCGCGCTGGCCCTGGCGCAGGTCCCGGCAGTGGGGGGCGAAGCCGCAGCCAGCGGGGATACGGCATGGGAAGAGGAGCTCCTGAGGGAGAGGGTGCTGAAGGACATCGAGTTCAAGACCTCGGTCACTTCCCCCATGGCCGGCCGCGAGCGTCTGATTGTGCCCGCTGCGGCCAGGACATTCATCCTGGTGAGCGGCGGCGAAGTGAAGACTTCCGAGCTGCACGCGAAGGGGGCGGCGTTCGCCTTGCTGTTCCGCGACGGCCAGTGGTACTGGGACGAAGGCGCGCCGGGCGT
>JAQUQF010000062.1 GCA_028749105.1 Acidobacteriota bacterium
CTGCCTACCACGGCGATCGTCATCCCAAAAAATACGGACTTGATCATTCCGGATATCACATCCCAGATCTCCAGGGAGGCGAAGAGCTGGGAATCGAACAGGTTGGGATTCTGGTGGACCACCAGCGCCGCGACCAGCCTGCCCCCCATGATGCCGACAAAATCACCGAACAGGGTCAACAGCGGCGTCACGATCACCAGGGCGACCAGGCGCGGGCTGACCAGGTATTTGATCGGGTTGACACCGAAGGTGAACAGGGCGTCCACCTGTTCCGTAACCACCATGGTGCCGATCTCGGCGCTGTAGGAGGCGCTGACCCGGCCGGCCAGCATCAATCCCGTTAAAACGGGAATCAGCTCCTTGGCCAGGCTGACCCCGACCAGCGAGCCGGCGAATACTTCGAATCCCAGGCGCTGCAGGGCGTAAAAACTCTGCAGCGTCAGGACGCCGCCCGTGAATACGGCCATCAAGAAAACCACGGGGATGGATTTGATCCCGTCCAGGTACAGTCGGTTCTCGATCAAGAGGAAGTTGAACGGCCGGCGGAAGATCAAAACGATCGCCTTGCCCGCCAGGATGAATATTTCACCGCAGGCCTGGGCAAAACGGTACAGCGGCTGCCCGCTACGGTTGGCGGGCACTACTCTCTCTCGCGGAATTCCATGTTGGCGAACTTGGTGTACTTGTCGAGGAAGGCCAGGGTGATCCTGCCGGTGGGGCCGTTGCGCTGCTTGGCCACGATCAGGTCGGCCTCGCCCTTGCGCTCCGAGTCCTTGTCGAACTGGTCGTCGCGGTGGATGAAGATGACCACGTCGGCGTCCTGCTCGATGGAGCCGCTCTCCTTGAGGTCGGAGAGCTGGTACTTGGGACCTTTTTCCCTCTTGCCGCCGCGGGTTTCCGGGGAACGGTTCAGCTGGGCCATGGCCACCACGGGGATCTGCAGCTCCTTGGCCAGCTCCTTCAGCGAGGCGGTGATGACCGCCACTTCCTGGGCGCGCGTGTCGCTGCGCCGCAGGTTCTCGCCCGTCACCTTCATCAGCTGCAGGTAATCGATGAAGACGATGTCCAGGTTCTTTTCGGCCTTCAGCTTGCGGGCGCGGGCCTTCATCTCCACGATCGACAGCGAGGCCGAATCGTCGACGTAGAGTTTCGCCTTCTGCAGCTCGGCGGCGGCCAGCTCCAGGTCGCCCCACTCCTTTTTGGTCAGGTTGGGCTTGCCGGTGCGGATGGCGGCCATGCTGACCCGGGCGTGGACGGCCATCATGCGCATCAGCACCTGCAGCCGCGACATCTCGATGGAATAGAAGGCCACCGATTTCTCTTCCTTGACGGCCATGTGCACGGCGATGTTCAGGGCCAGGGCGGTCTTGCCCATCGAGGGCCGGGCGGCAAAGACGATGAGGTCGCCGTTTTGAAAACCGGAAGTAATGTCATCCAGTTCGTAGAACCCGGTTTTCAATCCCTGGCCCTCCCCTCCCCCCTGAATGCGCTCGATCAGCTCCATGGCCTCGGGAACCATCTCGGCGGTGCCCACGAAGCCCTTCTTGACGCGGTCCTCGGAGATCTTGATGATTTCTTCCTGCATCTCATTGAGCAGGCTGATCGTGTCGGCGGCAGGATCCACCCCTTTCTGGATGATGCCCCGCGAGGTGAGGATGATCTTGCGCAGCAACGAGCGGTCCTTGACGATCTTGACGTATTCCTGGATGTCCAGGTTGTCGGGGATGTCATCGACCAGGGAGGTGATGAAGGCATGGCCGCCGACGAACTGCAGCTTCTTCCTTTTCTCCAGCAGGCTGGAGACGGTGATGATGTCGGCCGCCGCGCCGGAATTGGACAGATGCAGAACGGCCTCGGCGATCAGGACATGGCTGTCGCGAAAAAAGTCGTCGCTGCTGATCTCCGCGAAGACCTGGTTGACATAGCGGTTGTCCAGCAGCATCGCCCCCAAGAGCGCCTTCTCGGCGATCTCGTCGTGGGGCAGGACCTGGTTGAGTTCCAGCGCCATGAGACGCTCAGGACGGGTCTTCTTCTTCCTTCAGCACAATGATCTTGATGGCGGCATCCACGTCCTGGAACAGCTTGACCTTGGCGCTGAACTCGCCCAGGCGCTTGATGGGCTCGTCCAGGTGGATCTTTTTCTTTTCCAGGCTGAAGCCCTTGGCCGCCAGCTCCTTCTCGATCTCCGCCGTCGTCACCGAGCCGAACAGGACGTCGTTCTCGCCCGACTTCTTGCGGATGGTGATGGACACACCCTCCAGCTTCTGCTTCTGCTCGACGGCCGAGTTCTTCTCCATCTCCAGCTTCTTCTGGTGCTTTTTCTTGCGGCCTTCCATGAGGGCGAGGTTGTGCTCGTTGACCTCCAGCGCCAGCTTCCGGGGCAGGAGAAAGTTGCGAGCGTAGCCCTTCTTCACTTCGATGACGTCGCCCAGGCCGCCGATCTTCTCCACATCGGATGTCAGTATGACTTTCATGGCATCCTCTTCTTTTCTTCGGTGAAGCGGATCAACGCCATCTGCCGGGCACGCTTGATGGCCTTGGACAGCTGCTTCTGGTGGTAGGCGCAGGTGCCGCTGACCCGGGCCGGGAAGATGCGCCCGGTCTCGGATATGAAGTTTTCCAGGTACTTGTGGTTCTTGTAATCGATCAGCGTGATCTTGTCCTTGCAGAAGGCGCAGAATTTCTTGCGCACGGAATAGTATTTTTTCTGGGGCTTGCCGGGGCCTTCGTTACTTCTCGGATGCATCGCTTTCCTCCTCGTTTTCCATGAAATCCTCGGTCTCCTTCTCCTCGCGGCTGTCCATCGTCTTCTTGCGGAGCTTGTCGATCTTGGCCCAGCGCTTGGTGAGCTTGTTCGACTTCTTCAGCTTGTCATCGAGCCGCAGCGTAATGAAGCGCAGCACTTTTTCCATCTGCTTCAGGCGGCGCTCCAGCGTGGCGATGACGGAGCCGTCGACCTCGGTCTGGACGAACACGTAGTATCCCTCCAGGTTCTTGTGGATGGGGAAGGCCAGCTTCTTCCGCCCCCACTCGTCGAGGTTTTCGATCACGCCCTGGGCCTTGGTGATGGTCGACGTGATCGACTCGGTGATCTTCTTGACTTCCTCTTCGCTCACCTCGGGGGTGACGATGAAGCCAATCTCGTACCTGCTAGTCATGTTTCCTCCTTGTGGATGATTTAGCCTCTTCTTCCTGAAGAAGCAAGGAGTTTTTTCTCCTGTTGAATTTATTCATGGTACTATGAATGTCGCTCTGCAAAAACGTTTGTGCGGCATCGGCCGCCCGGACGATCCCCTCCTGGAGCGAGGCGAAAGCCTTCCCCCGCAGCGGACCCAGCACGTAGCCGATCATGTCGTCCCTGCGGGGACCTTCGCCCATGATGCCGACGCGCAAACGGGGGAACTCCTGGCTGCCCAGGTGTTGGATAACCGACTTCATGCCCTTGTGGGTGCCGGCGCTCCCGCGCTCGCGGATGCGGATGCTTCCCAGCGGCAGGTCGATGTCATCATAGATCACCAGCATGTGTCCGGGATCGAAGGTGAACATGCGGCCAAGCTTGCGCACGGCCAGCCCTGATTCGTTCATGTAGGTCATGGGTTTGGCCAGAACGACATCCTGGCCGAGGATGCGGGCCTTGCGGAAGCGCAGGATGCCCCCCATGTCGGCGAGCTCGACGCCATGGCGCCGGCAGAGCTCGTCGATGCAGAGAAACCCGGCGTTGTGCGGGGTCTTCTCATACTTCTTGTCGGGATTGCCCAAGCCAATGAATGCAAAAATCGATCCCTCCTATTTGGCCTTGTCCTTGCCCGTCCCTTTCGCGGGGGCCCCTTCCTTGGCGGCGCCCTTGGCGGGAGCGGCGGTTTCCTTGGCACCGCCCTTGGCCGGTGCGGCTTCCTTGGCGGCGCCCTTGCCGGCAGCGGCATCGGCAGCCGGGGCGGCGGCACCTTCGACCGGGGCCTCGGCCGCGACAGCCGCCTCGGGCGCGGCAACGACCTCTTCCTTGGCCTTGGTGGCCACGGCGCAGATCACGGTGTTGGCCGGAGAGAGCAGCTGGTAGGCGTCGTCCTTGGGCAGGTTCTCCACCTTGATCGACTGGTTGAGGTGCAGGCCGGAGATATCGATGCGGATCTCCTTGGGAATGCTGGTGGGCAAGCTGCGCACCAGGACCTGGCGATGGATGAACTCCAGCAGGCCGTCCTCTGTCTTGACGCCGACGGGCTCGCCTTCGAGCACCACGGGCACCTCGACCTCGACCGGCTTGTTCACGTCGATGCGGATGAAGTCGACGTGGATGATATGGTCGGAGAGGTAATCGTACTGGATCTCCTTGATCATGGCGTCGAACTTGGACGTATCACCCTGGATGATGCGCAGGATCGAGTTCTCCTTGTTCTCCGACTTCAGGACGCCCTTGACGTCGGCCAGGTTCACCGCGATGGGGACGCTTTCGGCGGTGATGCCGTAGATGACGGCCGGGATCTTGCCATTGGCGCGCAGCTCCCTGCTCGCCCGCTTGCTTATTTCGCTCCTCTTTTCGGCGTTGATCGTAATGATGTTCTCCATGTTCACCTCATTTTATTACAAATAGTTTGGATACGGACGTCTCGCGGTGGATGCTCTCGATGGCGTTGGCGAAGAGCCGGGATACGGAGAGCAGCTCGATCTTGGGGCATTCCCCGGCCGGGCAGCGCCGCGGAATGGTGTCGGTGACGAAGATCTTCTCCAGGGGGGCGGCATTGATCCGCTCGATCGCCTTGCCTGAGAAGATGCCGTGGGTGCAGGCGGCGTAGACTTTCTTGGCACCGTGCTTTTTCAAGGCGTTGATGGTGGCGCTCAGAGTGCCGGCGGTATCGATGATGTCGTCGACGATGATGGCGTTCTTGCCCTGCACGTCGCCGATGATGTGCATCAGCTCGGCCACGTTGGGCGCCGTGCGCTTCTTGTCGGCGATGGCCAGGTCGGCGTTCAGCTTGCGGGCGAACAGGCGCGCCCGCTCCACGCCGCCGGCGTCGGGCGCGACGATGACCAGGTTCTTGAGGTTCATCTTCTTGAAATGGGAGATGAAGACAGGCAGGGCCATGAGGTTGTCGACCGGGATGTTGAAGAAACCCTGGATCTGGGCGGCGTGCAGGTCGATGGTCAGGACGCGGGAGAAGCCGGCCGTTTCCAGCAGGTCGGCGAGCAGCCGCGCCGAGATCGCCACCCGCGGGCGGTCCTTGCGGTCCTGGCGGGCGTAGGCGTAGTAGGTGATCACCGCGGTGATGCGCCGCGCCGAAGCGCGCTTGAAGGCATCGGCCATCAGCAGCAGCTCCATGATATGAAAGTTGCTGTCGGCGCACAGCGACTGCACGATGAAGACGTCGGCTCCGCGCACGTTCTCATGGCTCTGGAAGCGGATCTCGCCGTCGGAAAAGACGTCCAGGACCGATTTGCCCAGGCGGCCGTGCAGGTGCCGGGCGATCTCGCCGGCCAGCTTCTGGTTCGATGTGCCGGAAAAAATCAGGAACTTGTTGTCGTTGATCATGTGGTTTTTCTGGGGCGGGAGGATTCGAACCTCCGAATCTCGGCTCCAAAGGCCGATGCCTTACCGCTTGGCCACACCCCAATCCTCTCCTGATACTGGTTTCTGGAAATGGTGCCGGTCAGGGTGATGCCGGGCAGGGACGCGCGCAGGGATTCCAGCCGGCCGCGAGGGCCGAGGCCAAACACCGCTGAACCGCTGCCTGTCATCTGCACGAGTTCGCATCCTCCTTGCAACATTCTTCCCTTGATTTCCCTCAACTCCGGAAATATTTCAAAGGTGGCTTTTTCCAGGTCATTTTCCAATAGGGAGAAATCGCCTCTTCTCAGGAAGAGTTCTATTTTACTTGGGTTTCGGGCCTTTGTCAAGTGAAAACGGGAAAAGGCCAGGGAGGTGGAGACCGGCAGCGCCGGTGTGAAAAGGGCGACGGGGCGCGGGGCGATCCCGGGCAGCGGCGTCAGCTTTTCACCGATCCCCTCGCCCAGGGCCGTGCCGCCGAGGAGGAAGAACGGCACGTCGGCCCCCAGGCCGGCGGCCATCTCGATCAGCCCGGCCAGAGGGATGCCCAGGGAGAAATACTGGTTTAAAAAAAGGAGGATGACGGCGGCGTTGCCGCTGCCGCCGCCCAGGCCGGACCCGGGGGGGATCTTCTTGCGCACTGTGATGTCGAAGCCCTTGCGCTGCGGGTAATTTTCATAGACCAGGCGGCAGGCGCGGGCGATAAGATTGCGGTCGTCCCAGGCGATGCGCGGGTTGTCGCCGGTGAGGCGGACGCGGGGCTCGGGCGTCTCGCGCAGCTCCATCTCGTCGCACAGGTCGATGGTCTGGAACACCGTGCGCAGCGTATGGTAGCCGTTCTTTCTCTTGCCAGTGATCTCCAGCCCCAGGTTGATCTTGGCGAAAGAGAGCAGCTGGATCATTCTGCCAGCACGCTTTCCAGGTCGGCGGCCCGGTAGCGCTCCTCGTAGCCAGCCAGGACGACCTTGCCGGGGCGGTATTCGTCACGGGTCAGGCGCAGCGACAGCTCGGCGTCGCCGCGCCGCAGGCGGACGGCCCTGGGGGCGCCGCCACCGGGGTTGGGCTCCATGTCGGCCTCGATCCCTTTCGCGGCAAAGTCACCCCGCGGGATCTCGCCGGCGAGCAGAAGCGCTTTCAAAGAGGAAAAACTCATGTCGATCCCCCACATCCGCTCCAGCAGCACGTGGAAATCGCCTTGCCAGCATTCTTTTCTGGTGAAGTTGGCCAGCACGGCGTCCTCGCCGGAGACATCCAATTCCAGACCAATTTGGTTTAGGGGGGTAAAAAAGATGAATTTCGAGTGCTCGCCGTCGAAGCGCCACACGATGCGGCCGCTCTGCCGAACATCTTTTTCCCGGAAGCTGAACTTGACGCCCAGGGAGCGAAAATGCGTCCCGTCTGGAGGAGTGAGCTCCGGACGGCGCGCCCGGCAGGACAACATGCCGGCGATCGCGAGCACAATGAGGGACTTTTTCAACATCGGCCCTATTTTACCATAAGCGCATCGTTTTTGCCTGCGCTTGAAAACGAAGCTATTTTGCGGATATCATTGCCGCTGTTACCTGATGGCCAGCGTAAACAGCGTCAGCAAGATGAGCGCGGGACAGAGGTACTTGACCGATATGGTCCAAAGCCAGCCGTGGCGGAACTTCTCCGCCCCCCGGCCGATCTCCTTCAAAGCGGCGGCGCTTTTCCAAACATAGCCCGCGAAAATGCAGATGAACAGGGCCCCGACGCTCAGGGCCAGCGTGCTCCAGACAAAATCCATCATTTCAAAGAAGCTGATGTTGAGCAGGGGCAGCTTCTGGAAGAACTTCACGCCGCCGAAAGAGAGGACCGACGGGATGCCGATGAGGAACGAAAGGCTCCCTGCCGCCAGCACCGATCTGCCCCGGCTCCATTTCAATTCGTCGATGCAGTAGGCGACGACGACCTCCAGCAGCGAGACCGTGGAGGCCAGCGCCGCCACGCCGAGAAGGAGGAAGAACAGCATGCCGAAGATGGAGCCCAGCGGCATCTGGTCGAAGATCACCGGCAGGATGTGGAACACCAGCGGATGGCCGCCGGCCGGGTTCATGCCAAAGGCGGCCAGCGCCGGGAAAATGATGAAGCCGGCCATGACGGCGGTGACCGTGTCCAGGGCGGCCACCCAGGCGGCTCCAGCGGGGATGCTCTCATCCTTCTTCAGGTAGGAGCCGTAGGTGATCATGGCCCCCATCCCCAGACTGAGGCTGAAGAATGCCTGGCCCATGGCGTCGATGATCATGCGCGGGCTCAGCTTTGAGAAGTCCGGCCTGAGGTAGAACTCCAGGCCTTTCCCCGCCCCGGGCAACGTCAGCGCCCGCCCCAGCAGGATCAGCATGATGACGACCAGCACCGGCATCAGGACCTTGCATGCCTTCTCGATACCGCCGGCGATACCCTTGGAAACGATATAGCCGGTAATAAAGATGAAGGCGGCCAAAAGGAAAGCCTGCAGCCAGAAATTCCGGACAAAGGTGTCAAAGATCAGCGGAGTGGCGGAGGTTGTCGCGCCTTTCAGGCTGCCGGCCAGGGTCTTGAAAAAATATCCCAGGGTCCATCCCGAGATCAGGGAATAATAGGAGAGAATCATCATGCCGGCGAGAACTCCCATGTAGCCGACCAGCTTCCATTGGGATTTCGGGCGCAATTCCGCGAAGGCCCCCACCGGATTTTTCCCGGTGGCCCGCCCGATGGCAATCTCGGCGATCAGGACCGGCAGGCCCAGCAGGACCACAGCCGCCAGGTAGACAAACAGGAACACGGCGCCGCCGTATTTTCCAGTCATATAAGGAAAACGCCAGATATTGCCGATGCCGATGGCCGAGCCGGCGGCAGCCAGGATAAATCCGAGTTGCGAACTCCATTTCCCTCTTGAGGCCATGAACATCCTCCTTTTCGCTGCGGACATTTGAAATGAGTTCGTAACATAGGGACTTTGACTTGTCAAACTTCCTTGTCAGCGATCTGGAAACAAATTTGGGTTGGCAAGCGCGGA
>JAQUQF010000063.1 GCA_028749105.1 Acidobacteriota bacterium
CCCCAGCTTATTGGTGATCTGCTGTTTCTTTTCGATCATTTTTTATCTCCTAAGTATTCACTGATGACGCTGATCCCGTTCCGCGCCTCCTGCTCGACCTTCTTGACCACCTGGCGGAAGTCGCCGTTGTGCTCCTCGCAGCAGAAGAACTTCAGCAGCCCGGGCAGGTTGATGCCCGAGATCACCTCGACGCCGGGGCCGACGAAACGGGTGGAGATGTTCGACGGCGAGCCGCCGAACATGTCGGTGAAGATGACGATCTTGCTGCCGCGGCTGCGGGCGATGAACTTCTCCAGCTGGGCGATCATGGCGCTGCCGTCGCCCTGCCAGTCGAAGGCAATGGACTCGATGGCGAGCGGGCGCCCGAGGATCTTCTCGGCCACCTGGACCAGTTCGCGGCCCAGGTTGCCGTGGGTGATGATGACGCTCTTGATCATGCTAATGCACCTCGCTCCCGGGCTCCGTCCCTGCAGGGGGCGGATTCGCCGCCTGCGCGTCCTTGAGCTCCAGATAGGTCTTGCGGCCGCTCTTCTTGGCCACGAAGTTGCGCACCGCCACCTCGATGATGGTCGAAAGGTTGCGCCCCGGGCCGACCGGCAGATTGACCAGGGGCACTTCCAGGCCGAGGATCCTGGAGTACAGGTTGTCCTCGCCCAGGCGGTCGTATTTCTTTTTGGGCTCCCACTTCTCCAGGTTGATCACCAGGTTCAGCTTCTTCTCCTCCAGGACCGCCGAGGAGCCGAAGATGTCGTTGATGTTGATGATGCCGAGGCCGCGCACCTCCATCAGGCTCTTGATGATCTCGTTGGCGCGCCCCACCAGGTCGTCGTTGGAGTCCAGGTAGAACTCGGTCACGTCGTCGGCGATCAGCTGGTAGCCCTTGTTGACCAGCTCCAGCGCCGTCTCGCTCTTGCCGATGCCCGAGGCGCCGGTGAGCAGCACCCCCTGGCCCATGATGTCCATCAGCACGCCGCTGACGCGGATCTTTTTGGCGAAGTACTGGTAGAGGAAGGCGCTGAGGCGCGAGATCAGCGGCGCCGTGTGCAGCTCGGAAACCAGGATGGGAGTGGAGTAGCGGGCGGCCATGGCGATCCAGTCGGCCTCCGGCTCGATGCTTTCCGAGATGACGATGCCCGGGAGCTTGAGGGAGAAGTAGTTCTTCAGGCAGCGGCTCGTTTCTTCCGCCTTCAGGTTGTGCAGATAGCCGGCCTCGGTCCTGCCGAAGACCTGGATGCGCCCGGGCTGGATGTGCTTGAGATACCCGGACAGGCCGAGGCCGGGCCGCTGCGGCCGCGGGTGGCTGACCAGGTTGTCACTCCACTTCTGGTTGAAGACACGGACGATCTTCAGCTGGCTGAGCTCCTGAACCTGGCTGAGCAGGAGCCCCTTGACTTCCTTGGACATCGGCGGCTTCCGGTCCTACAGGTTGGGCTCGATCAGCGAGATGCCGCCCTGGGGGTTGCGGAAAACGCCGGCCATGCGGTTCGTCTCCGCGTTGATGAACATGAAGCCGCCCTCCTGGCTGTCGCTGAGGAAAAAGACGGCCTCCTCGACGGTGATCGGCTTGCGCGAGTAATTGTCGGAGAGGAGGATGCCGCTCTCAGGGCCGGCGGCTTCGCCCGCTTCAGCGCGGCCGCGGCGAACCTGGCGCCCGCTGCGCGCGCTGCGCGCGCCGGTCGCCAGCCCCACTGTGGCCATGGAAATGCCCTTGGCCCCGTCGCGCTTCTTTCCCTCCTTGATCTTTTCCTTGCTGCGCTTGGCCTGGTTGCGCAGCGTGGTCAGCGTGTTGCGCAGCGCCTGCTTCAGTATCTTGTTGCGGTCCTGAGCGTAGAACGAATCCAGCCGCGTCTTCAGCGATATTTCCACCTTGAACTGGAGCTTTTCTTCGTTGATGATCACGTCGGCGTCGATGATCTCGCCGGCGATCTTCTCGATGTCGGCCAGGTGCTTCTCGGCGAAGGCCTTCAAGGCGCCCGGCATCTTGATGTTCTTGTGGACGAAGTTAATGCTCATGTTGGACTCCTTTGATTTTATTTTCTTTCTTTCTGACGAATGAACTCGGGATCTTCAGCTCCTCGCGGTAGTTGCGCACGGTGCGCCGGGCGACGCGGATGCCCAGGGCGGCCAGCCGCACGGCGATCTCGTCGTCGGCCAGGGGCTTTTCCGGGGTTTCGGCGGCGATCAGCTCGCGGATCTTGTCCTTGATGGTGCCGACGGCGTGGGAGAAGCCGAAGTCGCCCTTCAGCCCGTAGCTGAAGAACACTTTCAGTGGTATGATGCCCTTCTCCGAGGTCATGAACTTGTTGCTCATGGCGCGGGAGATGGTCGATTCGTTCAAGCCTACCTCGCGGGCCACGTCCTTCATGGTCAGCGGCTTCTTCCACTTTTCGCCAAAGTCGAGGAAGTCCTTCTGGGTCTTGACCAGGTATTCGGCGATGCGCAGGATGGTCTTCTTGCGCAGCTCGATGCTCTCGATGAAGAACTGGGCGTCGCGGTAGCGGCTTTTCAGGTAGGCGACGGTCTTCTTGTCGCCGGTCTTCTCCAGCATCTCCTGGTAATATTTCGACAGCGTCAGCCGCGGCAGTCCCTCTTCCAGGTACATGACCCGGTATTCGCCATTCTCCTTGATCAGCATCAGGTCGACCTCGGCGTACTCGACCTCCTCGCGGCTGAAGGCCTCGGCCGGGCGGGGGTTCAGGCGCTTCAGCCGGGAGACCAGCCGCAGCAGCTCGTCCATGGGGATGCCGAGGCTGCGGCTGATGGCCTCGTAGTTGGAGCGCGACAGGTCCTCGAGGTGGTCGCGGATCAGCCGGCGCAGCATCTCGTCTTCGGGGGCTTCGCCGACCTGGGCCAGCAGGCATTCGGGCAGGGACTTGCTGGCGCAGCCGGGGGGATCGAAGAGGGTGATCAGGCCGCGCAGGCGCTCGATCTCCGCCGGCGTCGTCCCGATCAGCGAGGCGATGGACTCGATCTCGGTCTTCAGGTAGCCGTCGCCGTCCAGGTTGTAGATGATCTGGCGGGCGATCTCGATCTCCTCTTCACTCGCGAAGCCGGCCCCGGCCTGCTCCAACAGGTGGTCGGCCAGGCTGACGTTGGCGGGGGTGAGGATCTCCAGGGCGCGGTTCTTGTCGAGGTCGTCGGGGTTCTTGCGCAGGAAGCCGTGCTCCTCGTAGGGCGTCATGAAGGAGGTGTCGGCGCGCTCGATGCGCTTCTGCATCTCATTGGCCTCGTCCTCGCGCACCGTCTTTTCGACCGCCTCGATCTCCAGCATGGGGTTGGCTTCCACCTCGTTCTGCAGGGTCTCGGCCAGTTCCAGGTGGTTGTCGGCCAGCAGCTGGATGAAGTAGTGCATCACCGGGGTGATCGTCAGCTGTTGCGTACCCTTGAGCTGCAGTTTCAGCGGCATCTAGTTCCACCTGAATTCCCTGCCCAGGAATTCCCGCTTGACCCGTTCATCGGCAATCAGTTCCTCCGACCGGCCTGCGAATATGACCTGGCCGGAGTGAATGATATAGGAACGGTCGGTTATTTTCAAGATTTCGCGGACGTTGTGGTCGGTGATGACGATGCCCAGGCCCTTCTCCCGGAAAGCCCGGATGATCCCCTGGAGCTCGCCGATCTGGATGGGATCAATGCCGGCGAAGGGCTCGTCCAGCAGCAGGAAGTCGGGGGCCAGCACCAGCGAGCGGGCGATCTCCAGCCGCCGCCGCTCGCCGCCGGAGAGCATGTAGGCCTTGCGGCCGCGGATGGCGTCCAGCCCCAGCTCGGAGAGGATGCGCGGGATGTCCGCCGCGCCGGCGCTTCCGTTGCCGTGCATCTGGGCGATGGCGCGCACGTTGTCTTCCACGCTCAGGCCGCGGAAGACCGAAGGCTCCTGGGGCAGGAAGCTGATCCCCAGGCGCGAGCGGCGATAGACCGGCACGCGGGTGATGTCGCGGCCGTTGAGGCGGATCTCGCCTTCGTCGGGGCGGTGAATGCCCAGGATCATCAGGAAGGTGGTGGTCTTGCCGGCGCCGTTAGGCCCGAGCAGGCCGACGATCTCGCCGGCGGCGACCTGCAGGCTCACGTCGTCGACCACCGCCCGCTGGCGGAAAGTCTTGCGGATATGGTTCACTTCCAGTTGTTTCATGGCTTGTTTGCGGCTGAAATTCCCTTTTGGATTGTATCATCCCGGGTCGCGGGTGTCAAAGGAAGAAGGGGCGGTGCTATTTCTCCGGCTTGGTGCCGATGATGAGCTTCCTGACTCCGCCGCGCTTGGCCAGGTCCATGACGCGCACCACCAGGCCGTGCGAGATCTCCTGGTCGGCCTTGAGCACCAGGGCGGCGTCCTTCATTTTGGGCAATACGCCGCGGATCGCCGCTTCGAGCCCGTCCATGTCCACGGCCTGGCGGTTCAGGAACAGTCCGCCCTGCCGGTCGACGGTGAGCACGTATTCCTGCGGCTCGCCGACGGCCTCGGTTTTGGCCGCCGGCAGCTCGAGCTTGATCCCCGGCTGCTCCAGGAAGGTGGAGGATATCATGAAGAACAGCAGGAGCATAAAGATGACGTCGATGAGCGACGTGATGTTGATGACCGTCTTGCGCCGCGGCCGCTCCTGCAGGCGCATGTCATTCCCCCGCGCCCGGCTGCAGGGCGCAGATCTTGTTCAGCAGGCGGTTGGAGTGCTTCTCGATCTCCAGCACCAGCGACTCGGACTTGTCGGCGAAGTAGTTGTAGGCCACCAGCGCCGGGATGCCGATGAACAGGCCGGCAATGGTGGTGATCAGCGCCTCGGAGATGCCGCCGGCCAGGGCCGCCGCCTGCCCCACGCCCATCACCGCTATGACCTTGAAGACTTTGAGGATGCCCAGCACGGTCCCCAGCAGCCCCAGCAGCGGCGCGATGCCGGCGACGGTTTCCAGCACGCCCAGCCCCCGGCCCAGCCGATGCACTTCCTGGCGGCCCTGGTCGAGAAGGGATTCCTTGATCTCCTCGCGGGGCAGGCTGCGGTTCTCCAGGGCGAGGCGGACGATGCTGGCGAAGGGGCCGCTGTGCTTCTCGCAGATGGAGGCGGCCAGGCTGAAGTCGTTCGGTCCCTTGACGTTCTCCAGCACGCTGACCACCTCGGGAACGATGATCTTGCGCCGCCGCAGCACGATCGACTTCTCGATGGCGACGGCCAGGGCGGCGATCGAGCACAGGAACAGGGGGATCATGATGATGCCGCCCTTGGCCAGAAAATCCACGATGTTTTTCATTTTGCTCCTTGTTCAGCGTTTGACAAAATAGGTGAACCTGGCGGTCACTTCCAGGTACGGCTTGGGGAAATCGGCCGGCAGGGCGGGGAAGGGGGCCGAGATGGTGATGGCGGAGCGGCTGGTTTCCATCAGTGTGCGGTGGCCGTTGTAGGCCAGCAGCTCCAGGTCGGCCAGGCGGCCGTCGGGGTAGATCTTGAAGCGCAGCATGGTGTTGCCGTCGATCATCCCCAGCATGGAGAAGGCCAGGGGCGGGAAGATGTTGCGGCCGATGCGCTGCTTCAGCCCCAGCATGTAGGGGGCGAAATCCCAGTCGTAGGTGTTGAACGACAGGCCGCCCTCCTCGCCGGCGCGCGCCTCCTGCTGGTCGTGCGCCACTCCCGGCAGGTCGAGCTGAAACGGCTTGCGGGGCTCTATGGGCGGCATCCTGCCGGGGGGGGCCACGCGCCCGGCGTCGGCGATCTCGCGCTCCGTGTCGCCGGCGGTTTCGGCTTCGGATCGCGTTGCGGCACTGCGCTCCGCTTGCGCGGCCTGGGCCGGGACGTCCCTCTCCGGGCTGGGGGGCGGGGCCGGCAGGTCGTGGGAGGCCAGGTCGCCGCGGGAGAACGGTTCGCCGGTGATCGGCAGCGATGGGGCGGGTTCCTGGTCGCGGGCCACGGCGTTCTTGTCGGAAAGGAAATCGGCCCGCTGCGGGTCGGGCGTTATGCGGGCGTCGTCCGGGGTGGCGATCACCTCGCGGGGGATGTCGGGCTGCTGCAGGTCGAAAACCAGAGGTGCGGCCTGCGCCGGGGCGGCGGCGGCGATGGGAACGAGCCGCGCCAAGTCGAGGCGGATCGCCGTGTCCCAGAGGGCGAGGACAAGGATATGCAGCAGGATGGAGAGCAGGGTGACCTGTTTTTTAGCCTTGGAGTTCATGGCGCGGGTTAATTATAACATTTTTACGGTGATTTTCTTGCATGGCCTCGTACTTTAGACGAGGGGGGAGAGGGGAAAGTTTCTGCACGATCGACACATGATGAGACCACTAAAAACAATTGGTGTTTGGAACTTGGTGCTTTATTTCTTACTTTTACCTTATTATTGTATGCAAGATTTGGATATGCGCCGATTTTATATTATAATCAAGCCTACGGTCTCAAGAGGTGCCATGCCCATGAAACGAAATGCAGTGTATTTGCTGAGTGTCTGCCTCCTGCTTTTGCCCCTGGCCGGCTGCAAGTCTCTCAGCCATCCCGAATACGAGCTCATGGTCACTCTCGCGCCGGGCGTGACCGGCACCCCCGCCAGCGGCGTCCATACCTACATCGACCTGGAAGAAGTTGCATACAAGTACACGCCGGTGAATTCCCAGCACACCGTCGAGGTCATGATCGACGACGAGCACGAGGACGCCGAATCCACGCTCATCATCTACCACGACACCGTGCTGGTGGCCCGCCTGTTTGATGCGCGCGGCAGCTGGAAGGTGACCGCCATCGACGACGCCAACAGCAACAGCGTGGAGTTCACCATCACCTTCTCCGGCAGCGACATCCTGGGCGGAACCTTCAGCGACAGCCGCGGCTACCACGGCACCTGGGACGGCATCGACGGCACTTTCAATTTCAGATACAGCGACTTCGAGGCCTTCGCCTATACCGGAACGTGCCATGACATGAGCGGCACCTACGCCAACGGCTCCGCCACCGGCACCTGGAGCGCCACCAAGGTGGGGGAGTAGGGCGTCGTCAAGGTCTATCTGCTGGCAGGCGACACCGTGCAAGAAGCGGTCGACAAGTTCCTTGCCTACGAGCTCCCCGAATTGACTATTAACAACGCCTGCGGCGGCCACGGCTGCCACGATTAGGACTCTTACGGCGGGATAGAGGCGGCTGTCATTTTTTAGCGAGGTTGCCCATCCGCGCGGGTTTTATTCCTTTCATTTATTTTATCGAGAAGCATGGACAATGGCGGTTCAAGGCGATGAGCCTGTAGCAGCAATTCATCCCCCAGGATTTCAGCGCTTGGACCTTCGGCAAAAACGCGGCCATGGTCCATAATGGTAACCCGACTGCAAAGCTCGTAGGCCAGATCCATATCGTGGGTAGCGATAATCTTGGCTTGCGGCAAGGCCCTGACCCTTTCAATGAAATCACGCCGGCTGGCAGGATCGAGCCCGGCCGAAGGCTCATCGAAAGCCAGGAGATCGGGCCCCATTACAAGCACCGAGGCCAGGGCTGCCTTTTTCTGCTCGCCCGGACTCAAATGCAACGGCGAGGATGCGGCGATATCCTTCAGGCCGAATCGCTCCATAATGTGGTCCACGCGTCGCTGCGCCTCTTCATCGGGCATGCCGGCGTTGAGCGGGCCGAAGGCGATATCTTCCTCGATACTGGGGAGGAACAGCTGCTGCCGGGGGTCCTGGAAGACCAGGCCGACGCGGCGGCGAATCTCTTTCAGGTTGCGCCCGGTCAGTGGCAGGCCCAGGACGCGGACCTCTCCCCGGCCGCGCAAAACGCCATTCAGATGCAGCAGCAATGTTGATTTGCCGGCGCCGTTCGGGCCAACAAGGCCCACACATTCGCCGCGAGCAACGGTGAGGTTTATCCCGCTAAGGGCGGGCTTCCCGGAGCTATAGGTGAAATTCAGATCACGTATCTCGACGACGGGCTCACGCATCATGCCAACGCAAGGGCCATGGTCAACAGGGCGGCGAAGACCAGGAAAAACATGTCGCGGCGGGCAAGGACCAGCCGACTCCAGCCTGGCATGGAACCATTGAAGCCCCGACTGACCATGGCGTCGTGGAGATGGTCCCCGCTCTCCAGTATCCGCTTGGAAAATTGGGGCAGCACTCGGCGCAGGCATTGGACCCGGCGCAGTTTTGACATGGCGGCGAGATTGCGGGATGTCCAGGAGCGCCGCAGGCCCTCCAGTTCGATCCCCCATTGTCCGGCGAAACGATAACCGATGGCCAGTACAACGACGGCGGACTCGGGTAGGCCGAGTTGCCTGAGAGCCTGCAACATGCGCCAGGGTGCTTCATTGGCAACGAATAGGGCCAGTGACAGAGCTACTAAAATGGTTTTGCCGAGTATCGGCTGGATGATATCCGGCCAGGCAGGGCCTCCTGCATGGGAGTGGATCACTGCGGCCAGCACCAAAAAGGCCAGAAGCGGCGCGGACAGCGCCAGCAAACGCAGCCAGAGGCGCAATGATCTTCCGGCAAATGGCAACAGGGCCAGGAGGGGGATGGCGATTGCCAACAAGCGGAGGTGAGTGAAGTGGAAAGCCGGCAAGAACA
>JAQUQF010000064.1 GCA_028749105.1 Acidobacteriota bacterium
CGTCGCCTTCGACCTGCCCACCCAGATCGGTCTCGACTCCGACAACGCCCTGTGCGACGGCGAGGTGGGCAAGGTGGGGGTGGCCATCGACACCCTGGCCGACATGGAGCTGCTGTTCGCCGAGATCCCGCTGGACAAGGTGTCGGTCTCGATGACCATCAACGCCTCGGCCGCCGTCGTGCTGGCCATGTACCTGGCCGTGGCCGGGAAGCGCGGCATCGCCCTGGAACAGCTGGCGGGGACGATCCAGAACGACCTGCTGAAGGAATACATCGCCCGCGGCACCTACATTTACCCGCCCAAGCCCTCGCTGCGCGTCATCTCCAACATCTTTTCCTACTGCAAGGAGAGCGTGCCCAAGTGGAACACCATCTCCATCAGCGGCTACCACATCCGCGAAGCCGGCTCGACCGCTGTCCAGGAGCTGGCCTTCACCTTCGCCGACGCCGTCGAGTACGTCAAGTCGGCGCTGGCGTCGGGGCTGCAGGTCGACGAGTTCGCCCCGCGCCTCTCCTTCTTCTTCGCCAGCCACAACAACCTGTTGGAGGAGGTGGCCAAGTTCCGCGCCGCCCGCCGCATCTGGGCGCGGATCATGAAGGACAAGTTCCACGCCGCAGACAAGTCGCAGCTGATGCGCTTCCACACCCAGACCGGCGGCGTCACCCTCACCGCCCAGCAGCCGATGAACAACGTGGTGCGCGTCACCCTGCAGGCGCTGGCCGCCGTGCTGGGCGGCACCCAGAGCCTGCACACCAACTCCATGGACGAAGCCCTGGCGCTGCCCACCGAGGACTCGGTGCGCGTGGCATTGCGAACGCAGCAGATCATCGCCTACGAGAGCGGCGTGGCCGACACCATCGACCCGCTGGCCGGTTCGTACTACGTCGAGGCCATGACCAATGAAATCGAGAGAGAGGTCTGGAAATACCTGGACAAGATCGAGGAGATGGGCGGCATGCTCGCGGCCATCGAAGCGGGCTACCCGCAGAAGCAGATCCAGGACAGCTCCTACGGCTACCAGAAAGAGATCGACAGCGGCGAGCAGGTGATCGTCGGCCAGAACCAGTTCCAGGTCCGGGAAGACCTGGCGAACATGAAGACGCTCAAGGTCTCGCCCGAGGGCGAGGAGCTGCAGAAGCAGCGCCTGCTCAAGACGAAGCGGGAGCGCGACAACGCCGCCGTGCAGAAGGCGCTGGCCAAGGTGAAGGAAACCGCCGCCGGCGAGGGCAACCTGATGCCGCCGATCCTGGAAGCGGTCAAGGCCTACGCCACCCTGCAGGAGATCTGCGACCAGATGCGCGCCGTCTTCGGCGAGTACAAGGAAAAGATCGTCATCTAGCCCTGGAGCCAAGGAGGTGGCATGGCCTTCTGGATTATGGCCGCCGGCGCGGCCCAGGGATGCTTCCTGGCCGCACTCCTGGCCGGAAAGGCGCGGCGCGGCGCAACGGCCAGCCTCATTCTCTCGCTGCTGGTAGCGCTGATATCGCTGCGCCTGGCCGAAGTGGCGCTGGCAACGCGCTGGGGGCATGGCTTCATTCCCAACGCGGCGCAGGTGACCTTCCCCCTGATCTTTGCGTTTCCGCCGCTCCTGTTTTTCTATGTCGAATCCCTGGGGCGTGCAGGCTTCCGCTTGCGCTTCCGCGATTGGATCCACGGCCTGCCGTTTATCATCTTTGCCGCCTGGGTCGTCATCTCGCTGGCCTCAGGGCGTTTCCTTGGGCTGGATGCGCGGCTTGAATCCCTGCTGATCGATTTTCCCTGGCTCATCCAGGCCAGCATCTATTCCGCCTTCATCCTGCTGCGACATCCGGCGGCCGTGAACCGCATCCGGGAGTCCGATGCGTCACCCGAGCGTACGAACATCGGCTGGATCCGCTTCCTCACATGGACGTTCCTGGGCATCGGGCTGCTGGTCGCCATCCGACTGGTTGGGCTTCTGGCTGGGTTCCGCCTCGGTCCCGAGCCGCGCGTGATCCTGTATACGGCAATCTCCTTTCTGATCTACCTGTGGGGGTACCGCGGATTGAGCCAGCCGGAGGTCCTTTTCCCGCTGCCGGCTGCCCCGCTTCCCGGGCAGAAGCCGGATGCCGCGGTCGATGCCGGGCGGGGCTCTTCACTGCGGGCCAAGGTCTTGGCCTTCATGGAATCGGAAAAGCCGTACCTGGATGCGGATCTTTCGCTGCACGGGTTGGCCGCCCGCCTGGACGAGCCGCCTTATCTTCTTTCCCAAATGATCAACCGCGAACTCAACCTGAACTTTTTCACTTTCGTCAACCACTACCGGGTGAATGAGGCCAAGAAGCGCTTGGTCGCCCCGGGAAGCGAAAGGTTGAAGCTGCTGGCCCTCGCCCTGGAAAGCGGATTCGCCTCCAAGTCTTCGTTCAATCGGGTGTTCAAAGACCTGACTGGGGTAACACCCTCCGAATTCCAGCGGCAGTTGAAAAAAAATAATCGTTGAGCAGGGCAGGGGAGCCGGGCCGCCATGAGGCTGGATCGCGGAATCTTCCACAAACAGCTTCCCCAATCGCCGCAAGGTGTCCCAATTCGCCGAATTGAGGCGACGATTCATTCCATCCTGCGTTATCTTGGCGTTGACACAAGGAGGTCAAAATGAACGACGTTAAGAAGCGCTGTGCTTCGCTGCCGGAATGGGGATTGCTTCTCTTGGGTGCGGTGCTGTTTCTTTTTTCCAATGGCAGATGGGCCGTCGCCCCGATCGCCTGGTTCGCTCCGGTTCCTTTTCTCGTCATGCTTCGCGGCCGAAAATCGGCATGGGGTGCGGTGGCCCTGCTGCCTTTCTTCATCCTGGCGTCCTGGATCATGCTGAGGGGGATCATCCCTCCCTGGCTGGGCCTGCTGGCGCTCGGCCTTTCGGCCTGTTTCGGACTGATGTGGTGGTTCCCCTTTTGTGTCGATGCGCTGATGTGCAGACGTATACCCGAGCCCTTTCGCTTTTTCATTTTTCCTGCCGCCCTCACAGCCGGAGAGTTCCTCTGCACGCTCGTTTTTGGTGACTGGGGATCCCAGGCCTTTTCCCAGGCCGAGAATCTCCATCTCCTGCAAGTCGTGTCGTTGACCGGGATCTGGGGCATCACTTTTCTCATGGGTTGCTTTGCCTCGCTGGCGACCTTCGTTCTTCGCGAAGGATGGACGAAGAGGTCCATCCGCAGGGCGGGTGCCGGGTTCATTGTTGCCTGGATGGCTGTCATGATATATGGGGGTTGCCGCCTCAGCTTCGGCGGCGGCGGTCCGACGGTTCGCATCGGCTCTTTCGCCGCTCACGAGGGAGAGAAGGGGATCGCGGGTCTTCCCGAACTGATCGCCGGCAGCAGGCAGTTGGCCGCTTTCGGCGCCAGGGTCGTTTTCTGGCCCGAGGGTTTGCTCAACGTCAGTTCAAGGGAGTCAGCCGTCATCGAGAGAGAAGCCGGACGGCTGTCCCGCGAGCTGGGAATTTATTTTATGCCCTCCTTTCACCGCGAACCCGGAACAGGCAGCGTGGGAAGCCAGAGGACGGTCCTTTTCGGTCCCGACGGGCGCCGGCTCTGGGACTATGTCAAGTCCCATCCCGTCCCCGGTTCGCCTGACATGAAGGGCCCCGGCCAGGTGCCGCTGGTCCAGACGCCGTTCGCCAGGCTGGGCGCGGCGATCTGCTATGATTTTGATTTCCCCCATTTCATCCGCCAGGCAGGAAAGGGCAGGGTGGATCTCATGCTCGATCCTTCCTGGGACTGGCGGGAGATCGATCCCCTGCACACGCGCATGGCTGTCGTCCGGGCGGTGGAGAATGGCTTCTCTCTTGTCCGCCACACGATGGCGGGGCTTTCCATCGCCGTCGATCCGCTCGGCCGCACCCGCGCCAGCCTGGACCACTATGAAACCGCGGAGCGGCGCTTCATTGCCGACGTTCCGGTGCAAAGGACCCCGACCTTTTATTCCTGGGCTGGAGACTGGCTGCCCTGGGTGTGCATGATCTATTTGCTCTGCGGTTTTTTCTTCCTGGCCAAACGGGGGTTCAGCGATCTCCCGAATCAGTGACAGTGACAGCAAGACAATATTCTCTCTGTTTTCCCTTGAGTTCCCGGTCCGTCATACACCGTCTGTCTGGTTACCTGTTTGCCATTTCTACCGATTACTGGTAAAATCCGGGCATGAAGACGTTCTTCAAGGTCGACGGGCTGGCGATCACCGACGAGATGTTCTTTCTCATCGCCGGACCCTGCGTCATCGAGGACGAGGGGCTGACCCGCGAGATCGCCGTCGAGACCAAGAAGATCACCGCCGAGCTCGGCATCCCCTACATCTTCAAGGCCTCGTTCGACAAGGCCAACCGCTCCTCTTTCGGCTCGGCGCGCGGACCCGGCATCGTCAAGGGGCTGCCCATCCTGGAAACGATCAAGGAGAAGGTGGGCGTCCCCGTCCTCTCCGACATCCACGAGCCGTGGCAGGCCGCGCAGGCCGCCGGGGTCCTCTCCGTCATCAAGATCCCGGCCTTCCTCAGCCGCCAGACCGACCTGCTGCTGGCTGCCGCCCGCACCGGCCTGCCGCTGAACATCAAGAAGAGCCAGATGATGGGCCCGGCCGACATCCTGCTGGCCGTGAACAAGGTCAGCGAGTCGGGCAACCGCCGCGTCATGCTCACCGAGCGCGGCACCTTCTTCGGCTACAACAACCTGGTGGTCGATTTCCGCTCCATCCCGCTGATGAAGGAGAGCGGCTGCCCGGTGGTCATGGACGCCACCCACTCGGTGCAGCGCCCGAGCGCGGCCAACGGCGTCTCGGGAGGCGACCCGCGCTTCATCCCGCTGCTGGCCGCAGCCGGCATTGCCGCCGGCGCCAACGGCGTCTTCCTCGAGGTTCATCCCCGTCCCGAAAAAGCCCTCTCGGACGGCAAGAATACCCTGCCCCTGCACGAACTCCGTCCCCTTTTAATCCGCCTGCAGAAATTGTATAATGTGGCTTGATGGGCAGTATTGAAACGGGAAAGAAAGTTCTGCAGACCGAAGCCAATGCCATATTGAAGGCCCTTGGCCGCATCGACCGCCGCTTTGCCGCCGCCGTCGACATCCTGTTCGGCTGCCGCGGCCAGATCGTGGTCACCGGCATGGGCAAGTCGGGGCTGGTCGGGCGCAAGATCGCCGCCACCATGACCTCGACGGGCAGCCCGGCCGTTTTCCTCCACCCGGCCGAAGCCATCCACGGCGACATCGGCATCATCCACCCCGAGGACGCGGTGATCGTTCTCTCCACCTCCGGCGAGACCGGGGAGGTCACCCGCATGCTCGACTACATCAAGCGCCTGGGCATCAAGATGGTCGCCCTGGTCGGCAACCCGCGCTCGACCCTGGCCCGCCAGAGCGACGTCTTCATCGACTGCAGCGTCGAGAAGGAGGCCTGCCCGATCGGGCTCGTCCCCTCGGCCTCGTCGACCCTGGCGCTGGCCGTCGGCGACGCCCTTTCCATCGCCCTGATGGAGAGGCGCGGCTTCAGCGAGGACGATTTCCGCTATATCCACCCGGGCGGCCAGATCGGCAAGAAGCTGCTCAAGGTCAAGCACCTGATGCACACGGGCCGGCAGCTTCCCGTCGCCGGCGTCGCCGCGCGCATGAAGAGCGTGCTGCGCACCATCGACAAGAAAAAATTCGGCGTGGCCATCGTGGTCCGCAACGGCGACCGCGTGGCCGGCATCATTACCGACGGCGACCTGCGCCGCCTTTTTCTCAAGGGGACCGATTTCGCCACGGCAACGGCCTCCTCCTGCATGACTGTCGATCCCCTGTGCATCGGCGAGGAGAGGATGGCGGTCGAGGCCCTGAAGATCATGGAAGAGCGGACGGTGACCTCGCTGATCGTCACTGACGACAAGAAGCGGTTGCGCGGACTCCTGCACCTGCACGACCTGTGGAGAACGGAGATGATATGATGGACCAGAAAGAGTTGGCCAAGAGAGTGAAGCTGATCATCATGGACGTGGACGGGACCCTGTCGGACGGGCGCTTTTTCATGATGCCCAACGGCCAGTCGATCAAGTCGTTCGATGTCAAGGACGGCGCCGGGGTCATTTTCGCCCGCCTGGCCGGACTCAAGACGGCGATCATCACCGGCAAGACCTCCAAGCAGGTCAAGAAAAGGGCCGAGGAGCTCCAGGTCGATGACTATTATGAAGGGGTCTACAACAAGACGATCCCGTTTTTCGAGCTGATCAAAAAGTACGGCCTTGAAAAAGAGGAAGTGGCCTACATCGGCGATGACATCGGCGACGCGGAAGTGATGGGCATGGTCGGGTTTGCCGCCGCCGTGGGCGACGCCCACCCGCTGATCAAGAGGGTCTCGCACTATATTGCCAAGCGCTACGGCGGCCGCGGCGCGGTGCGCGAGGTGATCGACTTCATCCTCGACGTCCAGGAGCAGTGGCAGACCATCTTCCTCGAGCTGAAGAAATCGAGCAACTGGGAGGAGATCTTCAAGGAGATCAATTCCTGAGCGCCGCCGGCATTTTGCCGGCGCGGGTCACAGCCCCTGGCCCAGCTTGCTTTTAATCCGGCTTTTCAGATTGTCGCGGTCGATCGCCTTGCTCATGGCCTCTTCCGGATCGACCTCCCCCTTGTCCACGAGATCGGCCAGGCTGTCGTTCAGCCATTTCATGCCCAGGGCCTTGCCCGTCTGCATCATCGTGGCGATCTGGAACGTCTTGCCCTCGCGGATGATGTTCGAGATGCCGGGGGTGACGATGAGCACCTCGTAGGCGGCCCGGCGGCCGCCCTCTTTTCTTTTGCACAGCATCTGGGCGACCACGCCGATCAGGGCGTCCGCCAGCATGGAGCGGATCTGCGCCTGCTGGTTGGGGGGGAATTGGTCGATGATGCGGTCCACGGTGCCGATGGCCGTCGCCGTGTGCAGGGTGCCGAACACCAGGTGGCCGGTGACGGCCATTTCGATGGCGATGGCGATGGTCTCGAGGTCCCGCATTTCGCCGACCAGGATGACGTCGGGATCTTCGCGCAGGGCGGCGCGCAGCGCCTTTTTGAACGACTCGGTATGGGTCTTGATCTCGCGCTGGTTGATCAGCGACAGCTTGTTCTCGTGAACGAACTCCACCGGGTCCTCCACGGTGACGATATGCTTTTTCTGGTTGCGGTTGATGTGGTCGATCAGCGCCGCCAGGGTGGTCGATTTGCCGCTGCCGGTGGGACCGGTCACCAGGATCAGCCCCTTGGACAGGTCGCACAGGTCCAGGACCGCCTGGGGGACGCCGATGGCTTCGGCGCCGGTGATCTGGCTCGGGATCTGGCGGAAAACAGCGCCGCAGCCGCGATGGTCGCGAAAAAAGTTCACACGAAAACGCGCCAGTCCCTTGATGTCAATGGCGAAATCAGTATCATGGCTTTCCTGGAATTCCATCCTTTTTGTCTCGGGGAGGACTTTTTCGAGTTCCTGCCAGAGGCCTTCCTCGGTGAGGAAAGCGTAGTCCTCCAATACGACGATGTCGCCGTCGATGCGGACACAGGGTCGGCAGTCGGTCGACAGGTGCAGGTCGGAAGCCCTTTTTTTCACCATGAATTCAAGCATCTCCGCTAGATGCAGGGGCTTTTCTTCGGACATGCTGATGACGATCCGCTCCGCCTGCCTGTCGGCAACGACGGTCCGCTCGTTGTAGCGAACCGCGCCGCGCCCGGGGAAAAGCTGCTCGCATTCCTTTTGCAGAACGAGGAACTCGCTGGGGGTCAGCGCCGATTTCAGCAGGGACTTTTTTTGGCTGCCTTTCTGGACAAAGGGGATTTCACCCTGGCCGATGACCAGTTTTTCGCCCTGCAGCTTGCCGGCGGCGTCCAGAAGCCGTTCCATGTTGTTCATTGTTCCCCCGCCCGCAGGATGTGGTTCTTGTTGATGTAGATCCGGGTTTGCCCCTGAATGAAAGCCAGAAAAACATGCGGGCTGTTCAAGAAATCGATCGGTCTGGCGTTGGCAGCCGGCATGGGTTCATAGGGGCCCACCAAGAGCGTCTCCTGGTTGCGCAGCTCGACCTGGATGAGCATCAGGGGTTGTTCGCCGACCGCTTCCTTCTCCCTGATATAGATGATGTTCCGACCGTTCACTATTTGGAAGCGGCCGTCAAGGGCGCGTTTGGCCGGTATGAATAACTGCTGGGAGTTCAGGAATTCCTCGAGGGTCTGCGGGCCGTTGCGCAGGGGAGAGACCTGGTTCAGGAAAAGGTAGAATTCCCCGCATTCCCGGTCGGCTTGAACGATATCCACCAGAACTGCGGTTTTGGGGATCACCAGGTCCATGGCCATGCCTCCACTTGCGGAATTGTGCTGCAACGATAATATGTTCCTCGGCCTTTGTCAAGCGGTGCCGGCAAATGCCGGACAATCCAAATTGAAACAAGCGCTGGGCTATGCTATGCTCTCCCCTTGCCAATTTCAAGGAGCGGAGAATGATGGCCAGAAA
>JAQUQF010000065.1 GCA_028749105.1 Acidobacteriota bacterium
AGAAATCCCCATCGTTGCCATTGTTCCAGATCATGAATTCTGCCGGCCGGAAAAAATCGAAAAAGGCGAAGACCCTGCCCGTGGGCGCCGCGTTCGGCAGGCGGCGGGCCGCGGCGATCTCCTCATCGTGGAGAGGGGAAAAACCGAGCAGGGTATATTCCGGGGAATCGAAAGACGGTTTTCCGGCCAAATCACGGCTGATGACCGTCCATTGCAGGAACACGTTCAGGAAATGGGCGACGAGCAGGCAGCCCAACACCAGCAGCGGCCTGAAAAACCACTTCCCGCCGCGGAAAGGGGGCTTTTTCTCCCCCTGGTACAGGGTGCTCTTCGCCGGGATTTCTTCCTTTAGGTCCATGAAGCGCAAGCGGGGCGAACTACTGGCCCAGCAATCCAGCCTTGAACTTCTCCCCCGGGCCCGGCTTCTTGCCGATCCAGCAGGAAAAAAGGGCGTCGGCGAAGGCCTTGTCGCCCAGCGTCCCCTTTACCTTTCCCTTGACCTTGACCTCGGTGCCGATCCCGGGCCGGTAGGTGAAGACCAGTTTGTCGCCGTCATTCAGTTTCTCCATCAAGGCGGCCAGGGCATCGAATTGCTGCTTCAATTGGGCGGAGTATCCGGGGGTGTTGGCCTCCAGGCCGTCGTACCAGGCTTCGTTCACCTGATTGGCGCTGACGCCGCGCAGGAAGTGCATGACCGTGCACCGCGGCTGGTCGGCGGCAAGGATCTTTTCACCGCTCTGCTCCCTGGCAGGCAGGTAGAGCCCGGCCACGTAGACCTTGAAGACGACCTTCTTGCGCAGGGCCATGCCGTTGAGGACCAGCTGCTGGCCGTTTACATCCGTGCTGTCCGGCAGCGTGATCCCGGCCAGGGTGCCGGCAACGATGGGGGCGGAAAACAAAACAACCAGGGCCAAACCAAGCCAACCATTTCGCGTCATGATTCCTCCTCCGCAGACGCCACCTATCATATGATGTTAAAAAATAATTGTCAAAAACGGGCCCATCGTTTCGATGCGGGCATTGAGTTGTATTATAATACGGAATGAAGGGAGGCGGTCATGAACCATGAGCAATTCACCCTGAAGGCCAACCAGGCCATCCAGGACGGCATGCGGCTCGCCGCTGAGTACGGCAACCAGGAGATTGTGCCGCTGCACCTGGTCAAGGCCCTGCTCGCCGTGCCGGAAAACATCGTCAGCGAAACGTTCAAGAAGATCGGCGTGGACGAAGCGCAGCTGGACGCCGCGATCACCAAGGAAATGGAGGCCCTGCCCAAGGTGCAGGGGGCCGAGCCCTACCTGGGCAACGCCCTGAAAAAGGCCATTGCCCAGGCGTCGCCAATTGCCGCCCGCTTCCGCGATGAATACGTCTCGACCGAGCATCTGCTGCTGGCGATCCTGGACCTCAACGAAGCGGCGGCCAGGCTGCTCAAGCGCTTCGGCATCGGCAAGGATGTCTTCCTGAAGGCGCTGATGGAGATCCGTGGCGGCCAGACCATCACCGACCCAAACCCCGAGGAGAAGTTCCAGGCCCTGAAACGTTACGGCCGCGACCTGGTGCAATTGGCCCGGGACGGCAAGCTCGACCCGGTCATCGGCCGCGACGAGGAGATCCGCCGGGTGATGCAGGTTCTGGTGCGCCGCACCAAGAACAACCCGGTGCTGATCGGCGAAGCCGGCGTGGGCAAGACCGCCATCGCCGAAGGGTTGGCGCTGCGCATCGTCCAGGGCGACGTGCCCGAAATGCTCAAGGACAAAAAGGTGGTCACCCTGGACATCGGCGGCCTGCTGGCCGGGGCCAAATACCGCGGCGAGTTCGAGGACCGGCTGAAGGCGGTGATCAAGGAGGTGACCGACGCCCAGGGGCAGGTCATCCTGTTCATCGACGAGCTGCACACCATCGTCGGCGCCGGCGCCGCCGAGGGGGCGGTCGACGCCTCCAACATGCTCAAGCCGGCGCTGGCGCGCGGTGAATTGCGGGCCATCGGCGCCACGACCCTGAACGAGTACAAGAAATACATCGAGAAGGACCCGGCCCTGGAGCGCCGCTTCCAGCCCGTGCTGGTCAAGGAGCCGACGGTCGAAGAGACCATTTCCATTCTGCGCGGACTGAAGGAAAAATATGAGATCCACCACGGCATCAAGATCACCGATGCCGCCCTCATCGCCGCCGCCACCCTGTCCAACCGCTACATCACCGACCGCTTCCTGCCCGACAAGGCCATCGACCTCATCGACGAGTCTTCGTCCAAGCTGCGCATCGAGATGGATTCCCAGCCCGAGGAGCTGGATGAATTGGAGCGGCGCATCACCCGGCTGGAGATCGAGCGCCAGGCCCTGAAAAAGGAGGGGAGCGCCGATGCCAGGGGCAAGCTGAAAGCGCTGCTGGCCGACCTGGAGCAGTTGAAGATCCAGCGCGACAAGATCAAGACCCACTGGCAGAAGGAGAAGGATCTGATCCACAAGTTGCGCGACCTCAAGGAGGAGACCGACCGGCTGCGCCTGCAGCAGCAGGACGCCGAACGGCGCAACGACTACGAGCTGGCCTCGCAGATCCAGTACGGGAGATTGCCCGACAAGAAGAAGGAAAGCGATAGCGTCCAGGAAACGCTTGCCGTCCTGCAGAAGGAAAAGAAGATCCTGACCGAGGAGATCACCGAGGAGGACATCGCCGAAGTGGTCTCCAGGTGGACCGGCGTCCCGGTCAGCAAGCTGCTGGGCGGGGAAAAAGAGAAGCTGCTGCACATGGAGGAGATCCTGAAGAAGCGGGTCGTCGGCCAGGACGAGGCCGTGGAGGCGGTCTCGCGCATCCTGCGCCGCTCCAAGGCCGGGCTGCAGGACCCGCACCGGCCGCTGGGCTCGTTCATCTTCCTCGGGCCCACCGGCGTGGGCAAGACCGAGCTGGCCAAGGCATTGAGCGAATTCATGTTCAACAGCGAAAAGGCCATGGCGCGCATCGACATGTCCGAGTACATGGAAAAGCACTCGGTGTCCAAGCTGATCGGCGCCCCTCCCGGCTACATCGGCTACGAGGAAGGGGGGCAGCTGACCGAGAGGGTCAAGCGCAACCCCTATTCCCTGATCCTGCTCGACGAGATCGAAAAGGCGCACAGCGACGTGTTCAACATCCTGCTGCAGATGCTGGAGGACGGCCGGCTTACCGACGCCAAGGGCAAGACGGTCAATTTCACCAACACCATCATCATCATGACGTCGAACCTGGGATCGGAGATCATCCAGGAAGAGAGCGATTACCAGAAAATGAAGGGCATGCTCAACGAGATGCTGTTCAAATACTTCAAGCCCGAATTCCTGAACCGCATCGACGAGATCATCACCTTCCGGCCGCTGACGCCGGAAAACATCCAGAAGATCGCCGAGCTGCAGATCGAGCACCTGCGGGAGCTGCTGGCTGGGCAAAAGATAACACTGACCGTTTCCCCGCAGGCCCTGGCCAAGCTGGCCGCCGCCGGCTTCCATCCGCAGCTGGGCGCCCGGCCGCTGCGCCGCGTCATCCAGCAGGAGATCCAGGACAAACTGTCGATCATGATCCTGGAGGGCCGCCTGGCGCCTGGAGCCACGGTCCACGTGGACTACAGGAAAGAAGGCTTTGTTTTCAAATAAGCGATTCCGAAGACCATGGCTGGTCAGGCGATAATAACGGCGGTCAGGCTCGCCAATGAGACCAAGGTGAAGACCATGAAAAGGAGCAATCCCACGGTCCTTGAGTAGCGCAAGGGGGCGGCTAAGTCGAAGCGGGGCCAGATCCTGGAAAAAACAATGCCCAGGATCAGGGTGGTCAGCACCAAGCCGCTGCCGGCGATGATTATGCTGCCGACTTTGGAGGATGCGGGAAAACCCCCTATGACCGCGACCAATCCCAGGGGCACGAGGACCATCGTGTACATGCTGGCCAAGCTTACCAGGGCCATCATGTTTTTCATTTCAAAGAGCGATAGAAAAAAACCGTTCGCGAGCATCAACGCTACCCAGAAAGGGAAATATGCCGGGTGCAGCACCCAGTAAAAATATCCACTGCCTTGCGCCAAGCGCTCGGAATAGTGACCCGCAAGAATCGTATAGGCCAATACGGCCGGGAGCAGTATTATCACGCGCGCCAAGAGCTTGTCGGCAAGAACACGCTTAAAGTCCAAGGGAAAAGTGAGTACATATTCAAGCGCTTTGTAGCGAAATTCTTTAAAAAACGAGCTGCTGCCGGAAAAAAAGGCAAAGAATATAATCAACAAAGCGACAATAGCCGCCATGATAACTAGCGGATCTAGGAGACTTTGCTGCCAGCCATCCATCGAAACGAACACTTTTCGGCACAGGTAAAACAGAACCGGAGCAAACCACGCGATCAAGAAGAAGCTCCGGCCAACGATCCATGTTTCATGCCGTAGCAGCCCCCAATTGCCGCCGTTCTTTCGGCGGAGAAACAGCGGTACGGGTTTCTTCTTTCTTTTACTCCAGCCATTCCCAAGATTCCCGCGCAGCAATTTGCGGAAGCAAAACATGAAGAAAATCCCTGCACTGGCCACTAGCAAGGCGCGGCATAATATTCCGTTGTTCAGACCATCCGTTCCCAGTAAATGCTGAAGCGGTTTTTTCAATAAAACAGCAAGCAATTCCTGGCCAATCAAGATCAGAACTGGGATAGCCGGACGAGCGCTGCCCCAATCCACAAGGCTGAGAAAGAACCCGACACAAAAATAGGAGAAAACAAAAAAGGAAAAATAGTAAGAATCGAAAATGAAGGCATTCCCCCAATGGGACAGAGGCAAAGGCGAAAACACTTCCAAAAGGTGTTGAAACGCGACATGCAAAACAACAAGAATTCCCAATACAAGGAAACGCACGAGGAATTTTCTAGCCAATAACCGAAGGCGCCGAACGGGAAAAGTAAGCATGTATTCGAAAGCGTGGTCCTGAAATTCAGCATGAAACGCATTAAGCCCCATGTGCAGCGCCACCCAAAACACCGATACGGCATAGCCGATCAAGAACAGCAGGTAGGACGACGTGGCTATCTTACCTGATATAACCGAATCCAATAAAAAGAGGAGCGGGCCGATCATCAGCCGTAGTGCGGCCGGCAGGAGAATCTCCCGCCACTCCTTTTTAAGCATATTCTCCCCCGATGAAAGCGGCAACAATATCATTCAAATTCAGGCTGGTCACTTCAGCGGGCAGGCTTTGGCCCCACTTTTCATCATAAGGATAAAGAAAATACTCGGTAAAAATTTCACGGGATACAGAAAAAATGCAGGGAACACCCTCAGGCAAGTCTTCAGCAAGCAAAACACGCTTAACCTTTTCTTTTAAAATGTCTATCGACTCGTCAACGGCGATTGCCCCGTCTTTCAGCAATACCACCCGGTCGACCATGCTTTCGATGTCGTGGAAATTAACGTTGACAAAAATCACCGTGACTTCCCGCTCCGTTAGGTGGCGGATCACTTCATCCAGAAACAGTTTGCGCAGGTAGGCGTCAAGATCGTGGATCACCTCATCGATCAGCAGCAATTCCGGTTGAGTGGAGAGGATCAAAGAGAGGTGAAGAATAGTGCGCTGACCTTTTGAGAGATCGCGGACCTTGTCACGCAAACTGATGCGCGTATGGCGAACCAGAGTATCGTCGAATTGCTTGACATTGAATACCGACAAATGCAGGTCGATGAGGCGGTCGACGCGGAGGTTCTCGTAAATGCTGAGGCTGTCGGAGATGAAACCGATCTTGTTGCGCGGTGACGCGCCCAGTCGCGGATCATATTCGATCTGACCTTGCTGAGGTTTGAGTACTCCGGCGATCAGTCGCAGCAAGGTGCTTTTGCCTACACCGTTGATACCCGTGACCAGGCAGACATGGCCGGGCTGCACCTGAAAATTGAAATGGTTGAAGATCGGTTTTTTGTTGTAGCCGAAGTGAAGGTTTCTAATCGTCACCATTATTTATCTCCTTTGCCGAGCTTTTTCCGCTGATCTGCGTCGGTGCTTGCGACCGTAAATAGTCAAGAATGTCCTGTTCAGAAAAACCCAAGGCGATTATCTTAGCCAAATATTCCTGCGAGAGCTGTTCGAACAACTTGCGCCCCTGAATATCGGCCACATCTCTGTCTTTACAAACAAAAAATCCGGAACCGGCCCTGGAACTGATAAATCCTTCCACTTCCAACTGAAAATAGATTTTGACGATGGTATTGGGATTGATGCGGAGCATGGCGGCAAGCTCCCTCAGGGAGGGCAGTTGGTCACCTTCTTCCAGATAACCTGAAAGGATCGACCATTTGATAGCCTGTTTGACTTGCTCATAGACTGGAACAGCCGATTGGTTGTCAAGGACAATATTCACAGGTTTCACTGTTTTTTTCATCTGCACCACTATAATAGTACAGTAAAACATGTCTGTCAACAAAAACTTTTTTTGCTTTTATTCGCCCGCCTCAAGCGAGCCGGGAATATTCTTATTGTTACATGCTAAATTATTTACATAATCCTCCAAAAGTGGTAAGATATTGACAGCCAAATATAACCCAAGGAGGTATCCCACATGGCTGATAAATCATTCAACGCTTTCAAAATGGCCCAACAACAGTTCGACAATGTCGCCGAGAAGCTGGACCTGGACCAGGCGACCCGCGACCTGCTGCGCAACCCGCTGCGCGAGTACCATTTCGCGATCCCCGTCAAGATGGACGACGGCACCGTCAAGATCTTCCAGGGCTTCCGCGTGCAGCACAACGATTCCCGCGGCCCCTGCAAGGGCGGCATCCGCTTCCACCCCCAGGAGACCATCGACACGGTGAAGGCCCTGGCCACCTGGATGACCTGGAAGTGCTCGGTCGTCGACATTCCGCTGGGCGGCGGCAAGGGCGGCGTCATCTGCGACCCGCACAACCTCTCCATGCGCGAGCAGGAGCAGATCTGCCGCGGCTGGGTGCGCCAGATCGTGCGCAACGTCGGCCCGCTGCAGGACGTGCCGGCCCCCGACGTCATGACCAACGCCCAGCACATGATCTGGATGATGGACGAATACGAGAAGATGACCGGCGCCAAGTACCCCGGCTTCATCACCGGCAAGCCGGTCGGCATGGGCGGCTCCCTTGGCCGCACCGAGGCCACGGGCTACGGCGTCATCTTCACCCTGCGCGAGGCGCTGAAGGAACTGGGCATCGACATCAAGAAGACAACCGCCGCCTTCCAGGGCTTCGGCAACGTCTCGCAGTACGCCGTCAAGCTCTACCAGGAGTACGGCGGCAAGGCCGTCTGCGTTTCCTGCTGGGACCAGAAAGAGAGCAAGTCCTACACCTTCATCAAGAAGGACGGCATCGACCTGGAGCAGTTGAAGGGGATCACCGACAAGTTCGGCGGCATCGACAAGGCCAAGGCCAAGGGGCTGGGGTATGAAGTAGCCGACGCTGAGGCCTGGATCAAGCAGGAAGTCGATATCCTGGTGCCGGCCGCCCTGGAAAACCAGGTCAACGCCGAGACCGTGAAGAACATCTCGGACAAGGTAAAGGTGGTCGCCGAGGGCGCCAATGGCCCGACCACCCCCGAAGCCGATGAAGTGCTCAAGAAAAAGAACATTTTCGTCATCCCCGACTTTTTGGCCAACGCCGGCGGGGTCTCCTGCAGCTACTTCGAGCAGGTCCAGTGCAACATGAACTACTTCTGGACCAAAGAAGAGGTTCTGAGCAAGCTGGACAACGTCATGACCTCGGCCTTCCACGCCGTTTACGGCATGGCCAAGCAGAAGAAAGTCTACATGCGCGACGCCGCCTACATGATCGCCGTTTCCCGCGTCGCCGATGCCTGCAAGCTGCGCGGCTGGGTTTGAGCCATACCCATTGATTCAACAGGGGGCACCGCCAGGTGCCCCCTTTTTTTTTGGGAGGGGACCATGAACGATCAGCAGAATTCGATCGACAAGCTGCTCCATGACATGCGCGAAAGGGCCAAGGAGCTGAACTGCCTCTACCAGGTCGAGGAGCTGCTGACCAAGACCCACCTGCCTCTGAGTGAGATCTTCGCCCAGCTGATCCAGACCATCCCCTCCGGCTACCAGTTCCCCGAGATCTGCCAGGTCAGGATCGTTTTTGACGATCAGACCTACAAGAGCCCCAACTACCAACCCTCGCCCCGCGCCCAGAGCGCCGAAATCAAGGTGGAGGACAAGGTCATCGGCACCATTGAGGTCTCCTATTCCAGCGAAGTGTCGCAGACCGAGAACAGCTATTTCCTCAAGGACGAACACAAACTGCTCAACACCATCGCCGAGCGCATCGGCCGGACAATCCTGCACCTGAAGCTGGAGCAGGTATCGCGCGAATGGGAAACCGCGCAGAAAGATCTCAGCGACAAGAACAAGACGGAATGGATGGTGATCGTCGACCTGCTGCGCCGCACCGACCAGAACCTG
>JAQUQF010000066.1 GCA_028749105.1 Acidobacteriota bacterium
CCGGGAAGGCGTGTTCATAAGCAACGTCGTCAAGTGCCGGCCGCCCAACAACCGCGAGCCCCTGAAGGATGAAGTGGACGCCTGCCTGCCCTTCCTGCAGCGGCAGATCGACGTCCTCAGGCCCAAAGTCATCGTCTGCCTGGGCAAAGTCGCCCTGAACAACATGCTGGGCACCAGCCACAGCATGGGCCGCATCCGCGGCCAGATCCTGAGCTTCAACGGCATCCCGCTGCTGCCCACCTACCACCCGGCCTTCATCTTGCACAAGCGCGACAAGGAGGAGATTTCCAAGGCCAAGTGGGAAGTGTGGGAAGACATGCAGAAGGTCCTGGCCCTGCTCGGCGAAAAGCGACCTTGAAGATCAGCGTCTCCTTATCCTATAACCTCTTCGAGCCCCTGACCTACCGGGCGCCGGACATCCCGGGCCTGGAACCCGGCGCGCGCGTGCTGGTGCCGCTGGGCCGGCGTGTCGTCCTCGGCTGGGTGGTCGGCATGGACTCGCCATACCGCGGACGCCTGAAGAGCATCATCGGCATCATCGACGACCCGTTCCTCCCCGGGCCGGGCCTTCTGGAGTTCGCTTGCCAGGCCGCCTCCGCCTATTTCACTTCGGCAGGCGGCATCCTTGACCTCTGCCTCCCGCCCAATCAGAAAAACCCCAAGGGGCTGCGCCTGCTGACGAGCGCCGGCGAGGGTAGCGGGCGCAAGCTGGGCGAATTTTCTCCCGGAGAGCTCGAGCGGCTTGCCGCGACCGGTCCGCTGCGTTTTTCCTTCAAAAATCCTTCTCCGCCGGCGCCCGTTCCGGCCCCCTTCGCCGGAGAAAGCGCCTCCCCTCCTTCACGCCTGCTCCTGAGCCCGCGGCGCGACCAGGAGTACCGCGATACCTGCGAGCAGGCCCTGGCCGGAGGCGGCAGCGTCATTCTTGTGGTTCCCGATATTGCCACGGCCCGTTATTGGCACTCCGTCCTCCCCGGCGTCGATCCCTACCATTCCGGGATCACGCCCGCAGCCAGGGAGAAGACCTGGCGCCTGTACCGGCAGGGGAAGAACGGCATCGTCTGCGGCGGCCTGGCGGCCCTGGCCCTGCCGCTGGTCCGGCCGGCGCTGCTGATCATCGACCGCTCGGCGTCATCGCTGTACCGCCACAGCCCGGGCTCCCCTTTCCGGGTCGACCACCTGGCCGAAATCCGCGCCAAAACGGCGGGCATCCCCCTGCTTCGCGGCGGCGATTCCCACAACTGCGCCACCTATGCGGAAAGGGAGGGCAACGTCCCGGACGACCGGCGGCGGCAGCGGGGGATCGGCAGCCAGGTCCATATGCTGAAAGGGCGTGAGCGCGGCATCCCGGCGGAGATCGTGGACCTGGTCCGCGACAATTTCCTGGCCGGGAAAAAGACATTGGTCCTGGTCAACCGCATCCAGCCGGCCGTGCACCTGTTCTGCGCGGCCTGCCGCCGCATCGCCGCCTGCCCGCGCTGCGGCGGGATCCTGCAGGCCGACGCGGAGCAGAACGCCTCCTGCCGGCGCTGCTCCTACCGCCAGCAGGCGCTGGCGGACTGCCCGCGCTGCGGCAGTCCCCTGGAGCCGCTGCACGACATCAGCATCGAGTCCCTGGCCACGGCCGTGGAACGCGTGTGCGGCGAGGAGGCCGTGCTGACCCTGACCGCCCAGGAGCTCAAGGACCCCGCCTCAGCGGTGGCCGCCACTGCCGGGCGCCCCGTCGTCATCGCCACCCTCGCCGCACTCAGCCCGCACTTTGCCGGCATGTTCGCCGCCGCCGTCTGGATCAAGCCCGAGTCCTTCTTCGCCATGGAGGAACACGATGCCGCCGAGATGATCCATGCCTGCGGCGCCGAGATCGCGGCGACGCTGGTTGACGGCGGCGAATTGCACGTCTTTTCGGTCTTTCACTTCCACTATGCGCTGCAGCACCTTCTGGACGAGGCGACATTTTTCGAGCGCGAGCTGAAATACCGGCAATGGTTCATGCTCCCCCCGTTTGCCGGCGTGTACGAGCTGGAGCTGCGCGGCCCGGGTCTGCGCGACCTGGGAGCAGCCATGCGCGGGCTGTACAGTCGACATCGCGAGGAGCTGCAGATCAAGCGCGCCTATCTGGTCTCGCGGCAGCCCCAGAGGGGGAGCTACCGCGGGGTCCTGGAACTGCACGCCCGGGCGGAGAAGATCGTTGAGGCCGGATTGCACCGCATCCGCAAGAGCGCCTTGCGGCGCATCGCCGGCTAATGCGGAAAACCTTGTTGCAGCGGCGGACGTATAACAAGGTCGAGCCGCGATCACGCCACATTATCAACTTATGCAAGGAGTCCTCATGAGTGAATTGGCATTGTCATTGAAGAACCTGGTCAAGGATTTCGACGGCAAAAGGGCCGTGGACAACATCTCCTTCACGGCCAACAGAGGCGAGATCCTTGGGCTGCTGGGCCCCAACGGCGCCGGCAAGACCACGACCATCCGCATGGTCATGGACATCATTGCCCCGGATGCCGGCAGCGTCGAGATCATGGGCGAGCCCTTCTCGGAAAAAATGAAGGACCGCATCGGCTACCTGCCCGAGGAACGCGGCCTCTACCGCAAGCTGAAGGTGATGGACACGCTGCTCTTCTTCGGCGAGCTGAAGAGCATGAAGGCCGCGGCCGTCCGCGAGCGCGGCCGCCGGCTGCTGAAGCAGTTCCAGCTGGAGGGCTACGAGGAAAAGAAGGTGGAGGAGCTCTCCAAGGGCATGGCGCAAAAGCTCCAGTTCATCATGACCATCCTGCACGACCCGGAGCTGCTCATCCTGGACGAGCCCTTTTCCGGCCTCGACCCGCTGAACATCGAGCTGGTCATGGACATCATCCTGGCCCACAAACGCGCCGGCAAGACCATCATCTACTCCACGCACCTGATGGAATACGCCGAAAAGACGGTCGATGCGCTGGTGATGATCGACAAGGGCCGCAAGGTCCTGGACGGCACCCTGGCCGCGGTCAAGGCCGAATACGGCCAGAAGTTCGTCAAGGTGCAGTACGAGGGCGACGCCCGCTTTGTGGGCGGCTTGCCCTATGTCCGCTCATGCCGCGATTCGGGCCACGAAATGGAGGTCGAGCTGGACGACCTGTCCAAGTGCGAGCAGCTGCTGCGCGACCTGCTGGGCAAGGTGGCGGTCAAAGGCTTTCAACTCAGCGAGCCGTCGCTGCAGAACATTTTCATCCGCAAGGCCCAGGAGGGGAAAGGAGCATGAAGAAGATCATCGCCGTCATCAAGAAGGAATACAAGATCATCGTCAAGAAAAAGTCGTTCATCATCATGACCGTGCTGACGCCGGTGCTGATGGCCGGCATGATGTTCGTGCCGGTCCTGCTGATGAAGATGGGCCGCACCGAGAAGAAGATCGCCGTTGCCGACTACGCCGGCGGCTACTACCAGGAGCTGAGCGCCAAGCCGGCGGCAAAGAAGGAAGTAAAGAAGGGCGGCATCGATCTCGACGCCATGGACAGCCCGCAGATGCCGGAGGAGGCGGGCCGCATCACCTTCCAGGCCGTGACCCTGGAAGGCCGCGACGCCGCCGCCCTGGTGAAGGAATTCGAGCAAAGGGTGCTGAAAAAGGAGATCGACGGCCTGCTGCTCATCCCGGCCGACGTCAAGGCCAGCCGCCAGGTCTCCTATTACTCGACGTCGGTCTCCGACTTCACCACGATCAAGTTCATCGAGTCCACCCTGCGCACGGCCATTTCCAAGCAGCTGCTGCTGGAGAAGCAGATCGACCCGACGGTGGTGGACGAGGCCACCCGCGAGATCAACATGGAGACCTTCAAGGTCAAGAAGGAGGGGACGACCAAGTCCGACTCGGGCATGGACTACATGATGTCGCTGTTCATGATCGTCATCCTCTTCATGGTCCTGATCAACTACGGCCAGATGATCATGCGCGGCGTGCTCGAGGAGAAGACCAGCCGCATCTCCGAGCTGCTCATCGCCTCGGCGCGCTCGACGCAGATCTTCTACGGCAAGCTGCTGGGCATCGGCCTGGCCGGCCTGACCCAGGTCGCCCTGTGGATCCTGCTGGGGGCCATTCTGGTGTCGCGCTTCTCGGGCATGATCGATGCGGCCATCCTCTCCTTCCTGACCCCCGAGATCGCCCTCTATTTCGTCGTCTTCTTCATCCTCGGCTTTTTCATCTACGCCATCCCCTACGCCTTCATCGGCGCCGCGGTGAACACCGACCAGGAGGCGCAGCAGTTCGCCTCGGTCCTGTCGGTGCTGATCATCGTCCCCTACATCCTCGGCATCTCGGCGCTGCAGAACCCGAACTCGGCGCTGACCGTGGGAGCTTCGCTCTTCCCCCTCTTCTCCCCCATCCTCATGTTCATGCGCATCACCGCCGCCCTCCCGCCGCTGTGGCAGGTCCTGACGTCGATCGGCCTCTGCATCCTCACCATCTGGGGGCTGGCCTGGCTGGGGGCCAAGATCTTCCGCGTGGGCATGCTGATGTACGGCAAGAAGCCCTCATTGGGAGAAATGCTGCGCTGGATCCGGTACAAATAGAAAAAGAGATTTTCGTCTTGCGGGCGGGCTTGAAACCCGCCGCTACTCTGATAATTTATAGGACAGGGCTTCCTTCAGTTCGAAGAAGTCGCTGCCCTTGGGCACGTTGCGCAGCTTGGTCAGCAGGGTCTGCGGGTCGATCAGCTGCTCGAAGGGGACGCCGACGATCGAAAAATTGTCCGAGACCGAGACCATGCAGCCGAATTGCCGGTTCTTGAACAGCTTGTAGGCCCCGAAGCCGAGCATGCTGGCCAGCACCACGTCGAAGCTGATGGGCAGCGCGTTGCGGGTCTCGTAGCCGACCTGCTTGTAGATGATCTTCTTCTTGCGCCCGGTCCGCTCCCTGTAGATCTCCTCGGCGGCATCGCGCACGACCCGGCCCACCTCGGCCGTGCCGAGGATGACGTTGCCGTGGCGATCCTTCTCGGTCGGCCGGTATTTCTCCGGCAGATGGTCCGCCAGTCCCTCGGCCACGCAGATCACGCCGTAATATTTGTTGTTCTTCTCGCGCCAGAGCATGGTGTCGACGATGCGTTCGGCCAGCTTGTCGATGTCCAGGACCTCGTCCTCGACATCCTCGGTGGAGACCATCATCACCGCCTCGCCGGCGATGCCGGCGGCGTAGGTCAGCCAGCCCGCCTTGCGCCCCATCAGCTCCACGATGAAATAGGAGCTGGTGCTCTCGGCGTCGGCTTTCAGGTTGAGCAGCGCCTCCTGGCTGGCCTGGACGCTGCTCCAGTAGCCGAAGGTCCAGGCGATGCCGAAGTAGTCGTTGTCGATGGTCTTGGGAATGTGGATCACCGGCAGGCCGAGCCGGTACAAAAAGTTGGCCGTTTTCAGCGTGTCGTCGCCGCCGATGGTGATCAGGCAGCCGACATCCAGGCTGTCGAGCGCCTCGAGGATATGCAGCAGCCTTTTGTTCTTTTCGGGATCTTCCAGGTCCTGCGGCGATTGGATCAGGCGGCCGGGATTGGCCCGCGATGTCTTCAGGAACACGCCGCGGCGGTTGCGGATGCGCGAGATGCTGGTGTCGAGCACCTGGTAATGGACGCTGGGCGACAGGCAGTAGCGGTTCTTCTTGTCGTAATCCTCCAGGAACTCGAAACCGTAAAAAATGCCGATGATGGGCACCTTGGCGTTGAGGAAATTGAGGGCCACCGAGGAGATGACGGCGTTGGCCGACGGCGCCGGCCCGCCAGAGAACAGGATCGCCGCTTTCTTGCGGTTGGTGAAATCGAACATAGCACCGATGGTAGCGAATTTTCACCGGCCTGTCAAGCCGGCGCCAGGGGAATTTTTTCGTGCCGGCAGCAGGTTTCGCGCCTCAAGCGGCCGAAAGCCTCAGAATTTCGATCAGCATGGCCAGCGCTTTCTCCATGTCGGCGATATGGATATGCTCTTCCGTGGAATGCTCGTTGCGGGCCCCGATGCCGACCACCGCCATTTCGATGCCATGGTTGTTGTAGATGGAGGCGTCGGTGAAGCCGGTGATGAACGTGGTCCTGGCCTTGATGCCGACCGTTTTCAGGGCTTTTTGGGCGGTGACCACGGTCCAGGCGTCCGGGGCGATCTGCACCGCCTTGCAGAGGTTGTCGGTCTTGATGACCACGCTGGCTCCCGCCGCCTTCACCTCCCGCTTGATGATCCGCTCCATCTCGTTGGCCAGGGCCAGGGCCTTCTTGTGCGTCAGGCTGCGGCACTCGGCCAAAAAACTCGCCGCAGCGGGAACGCCGTTGCGGATGATCCCGCCCTGGATCACGCCGACGTTGGCCGTGGTTTCGTGGTCGAGCCGGCCCAGCCTCAAGGCCGCAATGGCCTTGGCCGCTGCCGCGATGGCGTTGATCCCCTTTTCGGGCTCCATGCCGGCATGGGCCGAGCGGCCCTTGACATCCACGTCGATGGCAAAATAGGAAGGGCCGCCGATGACGATGGTATCGAGCGTGTCGTTGTCCAACAGAAAACCGCGCCTGGCGTGCAGCAGGCGGAAATCCATGTTCTTGACGCCATGCAGCCCCACTTCCTCCTGGCGGCTGATGGCCACCTCGACCGGCGGCCTGACCTTGGCGGTGCGCAGGGCTTCGAGCATTTCGGCGATGCCGGCCTTGTCGTCGGCGCCCAATATGGTTTCGCCCGCGGAGCGGATCACCCCCTTGACCAGCTTCGGCTTGATGCCGATCCCGGGCTTGACCGTGTCAGCATGGCAGGAGAGAAGGATCGCTTCCCTGCTTCGGCTGTTCTTTGCCGGCAGCTTGGCCACCAGGTTGCCGTAGGCATCCTTGCGGGCATCGGCGCCGATCCTGGAAAATTCCTCCATCAGGTATTCGATGAATTCGGCCTCGTTCCCCGATTCGCTGCCGATCTGCACCATTTTCATGAATTGATCGATCATTCTTTTTGCCATGTCTTCACCTCATGCGGGATTTGCATTTCATTCTATGAAAAACGTAGGCTTTTGTAAAGCGAAGACCCTTTTGCTTCTTTAAATAAAGGCCGATTTGTTGTATAAACAGAACATGAAGGACTTCAGCGACGATCAGAACTGTTTCGTTTGCGGCAAAAAAAATGCGTCAGGGCTGCAGCTCGAATTTTCCGAAAATCGGCAAAATGGCGAAAGCGAAGCCGGCGTCGTGTTCCCGGCCCGATTGCAGGGCTGGCAGAACACGGTGCACGGGGGGCTGCTGGCCACTGTCCTCGACGAAGCACTGGTTAAAGCCGCCGGCGCCGCCGGCTGCAAGTGCGTTACCGCCGAGATCACCGTCAGGTACAAAAAGCCGGCACTGACCGGAGCCCCTTATCGGGCCTCGGGAAAAGTGCTGGAAGCGCGCGGCCGCATCGTCCTTGCCGAGAGCCGCATCTGTGACGCGCAGGGCCAGGTCCTGGCGCAGGCCACGGGAAAGCTGTTCAAAGTATAACGACCTTCGTGACAAGTGACGCGTGACGTGTGACGAGGAAGAGAATTCCGGTTTACATCGATTGAATCAGTTCGAAGATCTCCTGGGGAGTGATCTTTTTCAGGCAGCTGACGTGATCGCATTTCGGGAACTCACCGTCATGGTAGCAGGGCGAGCACTCCAGCCCCTCCCCTTTCCAGACGGCAACGCTGCCCTCGTTGAGCGGCTTCTTTTCGCCGGGATGGGTGGGTCCGAAGATCGAGATCACGCGGGCGCCCACGGCGGAGGCCAGGTGCATCAACCCCGAGTCATTGCAGACAACCAGCTGCGATCGTTTCAGGATCGCCGCCGCCTCCGTCAACGTGGTTCGGTCGGTAAGATCGATAACCGCAGGCTGCGCCGCCAGGATGCGCGCGGCGATGGCCGCATCGGAACCGCTGCCCACCAGCACCACCCGACTGCCCGCCCCCAGCAGCATGCCCGCCAGGGCGGCGAAGTGCTCCATGGGCCAGCGCCGGCTTTCCATTTCCTCCTTGACGTTGGCCGCTCCGCCCGGGGCCAGCACAACGTAATCGGCCAGGCCGGCGGGAGCGAGGAATTTTTTCGCGGCCGCGGCCTCCGCGGTGCTGTCCAAGGGAAAAGCCATTTTGAAGTCGAGACAGAAAATCCCCAGGACCTTCACCAAATCGCAATAATGAAAAATATGGTGCTTGATCCCCTCGACCGGCACCGCCTCGGTCAGCAGCAAGGGTTTGCGGTGACGGCGACAAAAGCCGATGCGCCGCTTGCAGCCGGCCAGGAATAGGATGATGTTGAAGCGCCAATCGCGGTGGAAATTGAAGCCAACGTCATAGCGCTCCCGGCGCAGCAGCCGGGAGACGCGCAACACTTCAAGGGCCTTGGCAATAAAACCGCCTCGGAAGATGGAGCGGTCGTCCAGGTAGAAGACCCGGTCCGCGTCGGGATTGACCCCGGCGACCG
>JAQUQF010000067.1 GCA_028749105.1 Acidobacteriota bacterium
CCAGGGCGACCACCCGCCAATATTGCTCCTCGGTGGACAAAAGCACCTCGTTGCGGGCGAGCTGTTCCTTGTAGCCGCCTGCTTCGACGCCCAGGGAAGCCAGTCTGTTGCCGTTGACGATCCGGCCACCGGCGAAGATCGGCTGGATGGCATTGAGCATGCCGAAGGTCCCCTTGCCGAACATGCCGATGGTTGAAGAGGGGAAATAGGCGAACTGGGTGGCCAAAGGCAGGTGGGCCGGGTTGCCATCGTAGACCGGCAGGTTGCCGCCTTTGATGGTGAAGTCGAATAGCGGTTTGTCGGCCTTGAACCGTACGGCCCCGGCGCTGAGCGAGGGGAAGTACTTGGTGAAGGCCGCCTTTTTCGCTTCGTGGGCGGCCTCGGTCTCCAATTGGCTGTTCTTGATCCCGGCGTTGTTTTCGAGGGCCAGCCGCCGGCTTTGCTCCAGGGTCAGCCTGTCGCCGGCCGGGGCCAAGCCGGCCGCAAGCAGCCATATGGTTGTCGCGAAAATGAATTTCATCTTTTTCATGCGGATTCCCCCTTGACGTGAGTTACGGGCTCGTTCTTGTGCAGAAGATAATAGAAGACCGGCAGCAGGAGCAGGGAGAGGACCAGGGCGAAGAGGAGGCCGAAGCAGATGACCGAGCCCAGCGGCCCCCACAGTGACGAGCCGCTCAGGATCATGGGCACGACGCCGACCGCGGCCGCCATGGCCGTCAGGAAGATCGGCCGCATCCGGCGCTTGCCCGCCGCGATGGCCGCCTCCTCCGGGCCGTATCCCTGTTCGCGGCGCAGCTCGTCGGCGTACTGGACGTAGATGATGCCGTTGCGCACAACGATGCCGAACAGGGCGATCAGCCCGATGAAGGCCGTGATGCTGAACGGGTAGCCCGTGACCAGGATGCCGAAGGCGGCGCCGAAGAGGGTCAGGGGCATGATGATCATGATCAGCAGCGACTTCTTCAGGCTGCGGAACTCGAACATCAGGATGAGGAAGATCAGGATGATGGTAACGATCATGGCGTAATAAAAGGGGGTGAAATAGTCCCGGCTCATCTCAAGCTCGCCGCCGTATTCGATGCGGACGCCAGCGGGGAGATCCAGGCCGTCGATCAGCGGCTTGACCTTCCGGGTGACGGTGGACGCATACACGCCCCGCTCCACCGCGGCCAGCACGCTCAGCGTCCGCATCCCGTTGCGGCGGACGATCTCGCCTTCGGTCCAGGACGGCCTGAGCTCGGCCAGCTGGCGGAGCGGGATGGAAGCCCCGAGAAGCGGAGATGTGACATAGAGGTCCTCGATGTCGCCCGGACCGGCATGCTCCATGCCTGCGAATTTCAGGCGCACCGGGAGCGGGTAATCGCCTTCCCAGACGGTGGCCACCGGCAGCCCCTTGGTCGCGGTCATCAGCGAGTAGTTGAGCATGGCTTTGGGAACACCCAGGCGGTTGGCCTCGTCCTTGCGGATCTTCACCTCCACTCCCTGGATCGGCTGCCGGAAGTCGCTGCGCACCAGGGCCACGCCCCTGGCTGCCCTGAGGATGGCCGCGACCTTGACGGCAGCCGCCTTCAGGTCCTGGATGTCATCGCCGCCGATCCGCACCTCGATCGGCTCGACGAAGTTGACCAGCTCCAGCTGCTTCCACTTGACCTCGGCCGCTGGGTAACGGCCGGCGAATTTCCGGCTGTATTCGTCGAGGATGCGCATGGTGGATTCATTGGAGTCGGTCAGGACGACCAGCTGGCCCAGGTCCCGCGAAGGGAAGCGCGGGGCATAGATGGAGTGGAAACGCGGCGAGCTGGTGCCGACGAACGCGGTCACCACCTTGACCCGGGCGTCCTTCATGAGCTGCCCCTCGAGGTCCCGCATCACGGCATCGGTCTCCTGCAGCGAGCTCCCGGAGGGCAACGTGACCTCGACGGCGAACTGGTTGCGCTCGATCTTGGGAAAGGGCTGGGTGGGGACCATGAATATGATGGCCAGGCCGACGGCGAAGGAGAGGGCGCCGACGGCGATGACCAGCGCCTTCCTTTTGAAGACCTTCTCCACGATGCGGTCGTAGTGCCGCTGCAAGCCGGAGAGGAACGCCGCCCGGCGCCCGGCCCGGTCGCTCTTGACGCCATGGTGGATGAAGCGGTAGCACATGAGCGGCGTGAGCAGCGAGGCGGCCATGAGCGAGGCGGTCAGGGCGGTGATGACCGTCGGCGGCATGGAGCGGATGAAGTCCCCGGCCATGCCGGTCAAAAAGAAGCGCATGGGCACGAAGCAGCCGATGATGATGATGGTGGCCGCGAAGATCGATGGAAAAAGCTCCTTGACGCTGAGCGAGGCCGCCGAGCGACGGTCGAAGCCCAGGTCGAGCTTCTCGACATAGTTGTCGATGATGACGATGGGATCGTCGACGACCAGCCCCAGCACCAGGATGAGCGACGCCAGGGAGACCGTCTGCAGGTCGATGCCGAAGGCCCACAGGATGCCCAGCGTCGAGAGGATGGTCACCGGGATGGTGGCCGCCGCGGCCAGGGCCACGCGGCCGGGAAGCAGGATCAGGGTCACGGCGATGACCGCGAGGATGGCGATGGCGAATTCCTTCAGGAAGCTGCCGATGGACTTGGCCACGGCGTCGGGGATGTTGGAAATGATCTCGATCGTGACGTCGGCGGGCAGGGTCTTCTGGAAAGCGGCGATCACCTTGCCGACGTCGCGGCCGAAGTCCACGATATTGTTCCCGCTCTGCATCTCCAGCGAGACGACCAGGCATTTCTTGCCGTCGACCCGGACGGTTGACTGGGGCTCCTCATACTCGCGGACGATGCGCGCCACGTCCTTCAGGCGGACGACCGTGCCGGTGGGATCGGCGTAGATGATCTGTTCGGCCAGGTCGTTCTCGGTCCGGTAGCTGGCGGGGATGTGCAGGGGGCGGATGAGCGTGCCGTCGTCCAGTTCGCCGGCGTAGCCGGCCGCGCTCTGGGGAACGATGGCCGCGGCCAGGGTCAGGGGCCGGATGCCGTAGCGGGCCAGCCTGGCATTGTCCAGGTAGACGTTGATCTCTTCGCGTTGGGCGCCGTAACGCTTGACCCGGGACACCGACGCCACGCGCCGGACGTCGCTCTCCAGCCGCTTGATGCAGTCCTCCAGCTGCCGGTAGGTCTTGCCGTCGGAGCGGACCGACAGAAGCAGGGCCGAGGTGTTGCCAAAGTCATTGTCCGCGCTGAGCGAGACAACGCCGGCGGGAAGCTGGGCCTTCAGCTCGTTCAGGCCGTGGCGCAGCTTCAGCCAGAAGCCGTCGGGATCCTTCTCCCTTTCCGTGACCTCGACGTAGACGATCATCACGTTCTCCCGGGAGACGGAATAGGTCTTGGAGCGCCTGACCGACTTGTACTGGAAGAGGTATTTTTCAACCTTGTCCGTGAGTTCGGTCTCGACCTGCTCCGCAGAGGCGCCGGGATAGACGCCCACGATGATCCCCTGGCGGATCTTGATTTCGGGGAACTCGTCCCTGGGCATCTTGACCAGGGCCGTGACGCCGGCACCGACGAGGATGAGGACGAGCAGGACGATCGGCTGCCAGTAGCGCAGCAGGACGTCGATCAGTTGGCGCTTCTTCTCCGTCATGGCGGTCTCCTCTTGCCGGTGGCTATTTTTCGACGACGTCGACGGTTGCCCCGTCGACGAGCTTGTGCTGGCCGTAGACTACAATGGCGTCGCCCGCGCTCAAGCCCGCGGTGATCCGGATGCCGTTCTGGAGCAGCTCGCCCAGCGTGACGTTGCGCACGAAAGCCTTGTTGCCGCTCCGGTCGAGGCAATAGACGTAGTGGCGGCCGGTCTCGTCGACCAGGACGGCCTGGTTTGGGATGACCAGTCCCGAGCTCCTTTCCAGCCCCTTGACGACCGCCGTGCAGACCATGCCGGGCTTGATCGCCCGGTCGCGATTGGCGACGGCGATCCGTATCCTGTACGAGTGGGTGATGGGATCGGCCAGAACGCCGATCGTCTCGATCTTGCCGGCGAATTCCCGCGAGCCCAGGGCCCCGATCCGGATCGCGGCCCGGTCGCCCTGGTGGAGCAGCGCGATGTCGTTCTCCGGGACGGGAACGCGGGCAAAGACCTTGTCGATCCTGACGATGGTGATCGAGTCCAGGCTGGGCATGGCCACCATGCCCGGCTCGATGCCCCGCTTGCCGACGGTACCGGCGGTGTTGGCGCGCAGGCGGCAGTCGTCGACGCTCTTTTTGGCGATGGCCGCAGCCGCCCTGGCCTTTTGCAGCCCGGTCTCTACCTCGATGTATTTGACTTCGGGCAGGTTTCCATTCTTGTACATCCGAGCCAGGCGGTTGAAGGCGTCCTCGGCCTGCTTCCTGGTCGCCTCGGCCATCTCGAGGACCTGGCGGTAGCTCGCGTCGTCAAGCTCGGCCAGGAGCGCGCCCTTGGCGACGACGTCGCCCTCGTTCACGTACACCCGGGTCACCGTCCCGGTCACGGAAAAACTCTGGGGCAGGGTTTCCGATTCCGTGATGGTCCCGCTGTAGGCGAATTCCCGGCCGGTCTCGGCCGGGGCGACGCGGACGGCCTTGACCCTGACCGGGCGGGTCTCCATTCCCGCCTCGCGGCGGGCCCGGCAGCCGGTGAAGATGACGGAAAGCGCGAGGAATGCGCCGCATGCTGTTCTGACTCTCAAGCTCAATTTGTCCTCCTTCGCAAATGACATGCCGAAACGAATAGCGGAAAATCCGGATCGCGTGCGCATCAAAGGCCTTCGGACAGAAGCGCGATGATCTGGTCGATGGTCTTCTTGTCGTCGCTCTCTATGAACAGGCTTATAATCAGGCTTCTCATGATGGTCACGATGGCCTGGCTGGTGTCGCTGATGTCGTGGCGGCCGATGATCCTGAACTCCTTCCTCTTTTTCCCGAACCTGAGTATCTCCTCAACCGCTTCTTCTTCCAAGGCATGGTACTTGTCTATGACCTTCCGCAGGACCCCCGGGGTGGCCCTCATCTCCCCCCTGGCAATCTCGTAGAGGGTGATGGCGCGCCGGGTCTCGCGAAAGGAGGTGTAAACGTAGGTCAGGAGTTTTTCCCTGGCTGTCTTTTTCTTTTCCACTTCTTCCCGGACGATGCGGATGATCCGTTCGGCCTGGGCCGTGGCCACGGCCTCGAGCACGGCTTCCTTGTCCTTGAAATAATAGTAGAGCGAGCTCTTGGCCTTCCCGGCCTCCTGCGCGATATCCTCCATCGTGGTCTTGCGGATGCCCCATTTCTGGAAGAGCGTCTCGGCCGCCGCGAGAATGGAAGCGCTGATCATGTCTTTTTTTTTCATTATATTGACCTTTCGACCAATATTGTATTTTGGTCGAAATCCAATATAATCCAATCCAACCCCGATGTCAAGAGGAAAGCAGGGAGGCCGCTGCCCGGGCTGGAGGAGGGGAGCTACGGTTTGAATTGTGCGGAAATGATCGTGCAGCTGTTTTAACTGCCTTCCGCAATGGCGATCGCCAGGCACATGCCGCTTTTTCGCTGCCTGACGCGATCTCTCAGTTGAAAAGGGCGATCATGACGCCGGCGGCGATGGCCGTGCCGATCACCCCGGAAACGTTCGCCGCCATGGCGTGCATGATGAGGTAGTTACCCGGATCGGCTTTCTGGCCCATCGTATGGGACACCCGTGCCGCCATCGGCACGGCGGATACTCCCGCCGATCCGATCAGCGGGTTGATCGGGTCCCTGGAGAAGACATTCATCAGCTTGGCGATCACTATCCCCCCGGCGCTGCCCAGGGAGAAGGCGACCAGCCCCAGCACGACGATGCCCAGGGTCGCCGGCTGCATGAACTTCTCCGGCGTCATCTGGGCGCCGACGCCGAGGGAGAGGAGGATCGAGGTGATGTTCAGCAGCTCGTTCTGCAGCGTGCGCGCCAGCCGGTCGACGATGCCGATCTCACGAATGAAGTTGCCGAAAGCCAGCGTGCCGATCAGGGGGGTGGCGGCCGGGATGAGCAGAACGGTGAGCATGGTGATGATGATCGGGAAAAGGATCTTTTCGGTCTTGCTTACCGGCCGGGCCTGCTTCATCCTGATCTTGCGCTCGCGCTGCGTCGTCAGCGCCATCATGATCGGCGGCTGGATGAGCGGCACCAGGGCCATGTAGGAATAGGCCGCGACGGCGATGGGGCCGAGCAGGTGGGTGGCCAGGTTGGCGGCGATATAGATCGAGGTGGGGCCGTCGGCGCCGCCGATGATCGAGATGGCGCAGGCCTCCTTCAGGGTATAGGAGAATCCCGGGATCAGGTTCATCAGCACGGCGCCGATGACCGTGCCGAAGACGCCGATCTGGGCGGCGGCGCCCAGAAGGGCGAGCTTGGGTTTGGCGATCAGCGGCCCGAAATCTGTCAGGGCGCCGATGCCCATGAAGATGATCAGCGGGAAGAACTCGTTGCCGACGCCCGATTCGTATATGATCTTGAGAAACCCGGGCACGCCGTTGGCCATGCCGCCCATGTTGGCGATGGGCACGTTCACCAGCAGGGTGCCGAAGCCGATCGGGATCAGCAGCAGCGGCTCGAAGTTCTTGGCCACGCCGAGCCAGAGCAATACCAGGCCGACCAGGATCATGAGCAGGCTCTGCCAGCCATGGACGGTGACGGGTTTTCCGGCTGCGTCCAGGGCCGTCTGCTTGCCGTTGAGGAAGGCATTGACGCCGGTCGTTTTGACGATGCTCTTCAGGAAACGGGAAAAGGAGAAATCCTTGAGATTGGCCTGGTCGCGCTTCTCCTGGCTCATCGGCGCCTCGCCGGCCGGCCGCGCTGCCGCGGGCGATTCATTGCCCGGATCATTTTTAACGGCGACCGGTTTCTCGCTGCTCGCAGGTTCAGCTTGGACCGCCCCCGAAGAAATGGCTCGCGCCCGGAGTGAAAAATATCCCAGGCAGCCGATGACGATCAATCCGACCAGGGTGACCAGCAGGATCAACGGCTTGTTCTGGTTCATTTCGCCTGCTCCTTGTCCTTGCCGAGCATTTTGAGCACCCGGGCATTGAGCTGGATGGCCATGATCATGAGCAGGATAAAGCTGAACACCACTCCCATGCCGACCACGATGATCATCAGCGCTTTGGACAATAATTCTGAAATCATGAAATCATGCTCCTTTGCCAGCGGGACGCCCGGCAGGCGTGTTCCGCAAGTTTCCGGGAAGCGTTTCCGGGAAAGGGGGAATGGGCCCGAGAGCGGCAGCTGAAACGCGTTCTTATCCCGTGTTTGATAAAACTTCCTTGCGGTTCCGGCCTTATGGATAGCATAGCAAACAATGAGCGAGCGGTCAAATCCCCTCTGGCCCCGCGCAATCTGGTCCCGGCTGCCATCGGCCGTCGGGGATCGCTTTTCTTTGACTTTCTCCCCGGAAAGGGATAAATAACAGCAGAGCCGCGAAACCGCGGCAGGAGGGCACGATGTGGGTGTTGAACAGGGGCTGGTGGTGGATGTGGGTCGTGCTGCTGGCACCGGGGGTGGTGGCGCTGGTGATCGGCATCCTCCATCCCGGCGCCCGCACCAGCGACGACGACATGACGCTGTGGATGTTCGGCATCGTCTGGATCTTCCTGCAGCTCCTGATCATGGGCGCCATCTTCTTTTTCACGAACCGGCAGAAGCAACGGGCGGTTTATTTCCGCGAGAACGGCATCCCGGGCACCGCCACCATCCTGGCCACCACCACCACCGGCACCACGGTGAACGACATGCCCCGGATCGAGCTGCAGCTGGAGATCGCGGCGCCGGGACGCGACCGCTACACGATCACCGACCGGCGCTGCTGGAACCCGCTCTCCCTGGCCGGGCTGCAGAAGGGGGCGAAGCTGCCGGTGCTGGTCGACCCGCGCTCTCCGAAGAAGATCTTGTTCCTGGACGACGAACGGGCATAGTGCCAAAAAAACAACTTCGAAAAAATGAAAAAAGTGCTTGATTGTTACCGGCAGGAATGGAGGTTCTTCCGCGAGCGGCATTTGCGCACATTCCTTTTTTTGAGTGTTCTTTTTATCGTTGCCATAGTTGTTTCATTGTTCTATTTTCGCCTTCATCCCAATGCCGCCCTGAAACAGATCGATGATCTTGCCGCTATGTCGGGCGGGTTTGACAGGATGACCGGCCAAGCTCAGTTTCTTGAACTGATTTTGATCCTCGCCAAAAACCTGATGGCTGCATTTTTCACCCTGATTCTGGGCTTGATACCGCTCTTCCTGTTGCCGCTGCTTCCCATGTTGCGCACTGGCTATGCTCTTGCTGCTGTTATTCATTGGGGCGGGAAAATATCTTTTTTGACCTTAACGGCAGGAATACTGCCCTTTTGGCATTTTTGAGTTGCCGGCCATGATTTACGCCGCCTGTCTCGGCG
>JAQUQF010000068.1 GCA_028749105.1 Acidobacteriota bacterium
ATGCTGGGGGCCAGCAGCAGCGTGTTATAGACGAAGGAATTCTTGTGGACGGCCAGCTTCGTTTCGGCGGCGGGCAGCATCTGCAGCGACGTCACCGAAAAGATCGGAGTGGTGGCCAGCTGGCCCTGCAGCTGCGAGAGATCGGGGAGTGCGAACTCGACGTAGGCGACGGCAATCTTGGCGTAGTCCGGGGTGGACAGGGCCAGGGCCAGCAGGTAGTTGCCGGCCGGGAAGATGTCGCCGGCAATGGAATAGTAGTTCAGCGCTTCCGCCTGGAACGTCGGCTGCGCCTCTTCCAGCGCCATGCGGATATTGCGCTCGCGGACGACCTGCGGGGCGGCGCCTTCTGTGAGGCGGTAGACGCGCGTGAAGACGAGATGGTCGGACTTGAGCAGGGCAGGGTTGTCCGCCGCGGCAGCGAAGCCGAGGTCGCCGTTCTTCAACTGGAACAGGAAGACGGGGTAGACCTGGTTCTGCTGGGCGGGCAGGTACAGGGTCTTGAGATAGGTCATGGGGATGTCGCCGCGCCCCTGCTTCAGCGGCAGGCCGGCGTCCATCGCGGCTGCCACCTGGGGGGCGATCTGGATCGTCTGGGTGTTCTGCTGGGCCGGCAGCTGCAGCGTGAGCACGAGCATGGTGATCAGAGCCATCCCGATTGCATTCCTTTTTTTCATTTTATATTTCTCCTTGAATTTACAGCTTGAACTTGATCTCTTTCCTGGCCTGGCTCTGATCGGCGCTGTTTTCCAGGACCACCAGGGCGGAATAGCTCCCGGCCGGCAGCCGGAATCCGTACTCGAGCAGCGCATTCTTTCCCAGGTCGACCAGCATGCTGTCTGAGACGGCAAGCGGGCGCAGTTCTTCCTTGTCCAGGATTATTTTTCCCGCCGCGTCGCTGATGCGCACCGACAGCTTGAGCTTGGTTTCGTAGGTTTTGGTCGCTTCGTTCAGGGTCATGAGTGTTACGCGGTAGGGAACTTCAATCAGCAACTTACCTTCACCCGGGCCTGTCTTTTGGCAGGATAGGGTGAAAGCGAACAGGCGGGCGACCGGCTCGATCCCCTTCGGCTTGAGCCTCATCTGGGCGACATTGATCATGCTGAGGTTGCGGACGCTCATCGGGTCGAGCTTGTATATGCCTTCGCGCAGGGAGTCGACGAAGATCACGGGAAACTGGCTGTAATACCAGATCTCGACCGGCGGACTGTAAAAAGTGTAGCCGGAGGGGTAGACGTCGCGCCGCTCCGGGGCGCCCAGCAGGATATGGACGCGGCCGCGGTCGGTCAGCCAGCCGGCGCTGCCTTCGTGGAACAGGTGGTTGGCCTCGTCGATGCGCCGGTAATACTCGTCGCGGAATTCATTCTCCTCGGAGGAGGGGTCGGGATCGCGGGCTTTCCAGAATTCCTCGATGAACTTCGCGCGCTCCTCGGGGGGAGTGTTCCTGAATTGCTTGGACTCCTGCCTGGTGATCAAATAGCGGACCTCGGAGAGGAACTGTTTGTCCTCGGAAGGCATGGTGCGCACGGCCTTGCCCTTTGCCGAACAGGAGGCCAGCACCAGCAGCAGGAGGATGGTGCTGCCCTGGAAAAAGGATTTCATCACCGGGCACAGCGCCGTGTCAGCCGGTGAAGGCAATGAGTTTTTGTTTTTCATGTAGTTTTTCTTGGACCCAAGCAACATAGTATATCATATTTCATTTTTTCCTACAAAAAGGTTACAATGATTCCCATGAAAAAGCGACTCCTGGTACTGGGCCTACTCTTGTGGGTAGCGGTTCCGATATTCGCTACGGAACCGCAGGAACCCCTGGCAGCGGCCATTCGTCAAAAGGACTGGCCCGCCCTGGCCGCCCAGTTCAGCGATGACACCCACCTGCAGCTGGCCGCTTATTTTCAGGAGTGCCAGGATGTCGGCTTCAGCCCGGTGCGGCCGAACGACCTGATGTTCTTCGCCCGCTTCCGGGATGTCGCCGAGATCGGCGAGCTCACCTATGAGCGCGAGAACGACAAGTATTGCCGCCTGGCGTTGAAGCGCGTCATCAAGCCCATGCATTTCATCCGCTCCTTTTCCCGCTACGCCGTGACCGATCGCCGCCTGCGCATGGGCGATGCCGAGATCCACTTCAAGAAAGGGACCCTCATCCGCGGTCTGCCGATCGGCAACGTGTTCCTGTTCAACGGCGAATGGGAGTTCCGCATCCGGCCCGAATCCGAGGAGGAGCGGCTGACCCTGCAGACCCTGGAACGCAGCGATACGCTGGCTAGGGAGTCCCGGGCCGGCATCTTCGTTGTCAGCCGCCCGGAAGAGCTGCTGGCAGGGCTGGACGCCCCGGAGCCCTGCGCCGGGCCGGTTGACGAGGAGACCCGGGTGCTGTACAAGATGTTTCAGGATCGCTGGGGCATGCCCGTTACGTTTTTCGACGAGCCCTGGTACTTTCCCTTCGCTGCCGATTTCAACGCGGCCTTTTTCAATCGCAAGCCGGGCAAGTCGTATTTTCGCTACATTTTCAACAGCGCCAATTCACCCGATACCGTCATGGTGCTGATGCCGGAGAACAAGTTCTACCTGAGCTACAACGCTGTCAAGGGGCTGAAGTTCACCCAGCAGGAGATCGATGAATTGGAGGACCTGCAGCTGAACCTGTTCATCAATCCCCAGGCGGACTTCCTCTCGGCGACCTCAGTCCTCAGATTCAAGGAGCCGTCGAGCATCAAGACGGTCAACCTCGACCCGGGGCTGGTCGTCAAGGGTTTCGGCCGCTCGCAGGAGAGCGAATTGCAATTGTTCCGCCGCGAGGACACCTATTACCTCCTGGGAGAGGGGGTGGAAAAGTTCAGTTTCTATTATGCCGGCGACATTGCTACCAGCCGCGAAAGCGGTGACCTGGCCAGGGTCATGCTGCGCGACCGTTCGTCCAAAAACACCGACCATTACTATATCCTGGACCGCGACCAGAACTTCTATCCCAATCCCGGACAGCACTTTTTTAAAAGTCGGCTGCAGGTCTCGCTGCCCGCGTCCCTGCAGTGCCTGGCCTCGGGCAGCCTGCTCTCGCGGCGCAAAATGGGGGAGCGCAGCGAGTTCACTTTCGAAAGCTCCGGCAGCAAGGGCGTCTCCCTGGTCTGCGGCGCCTTCGAAAAGCTCATGACCGTCCCCGCCGCGCTGCCGGTGCAGGTGTACGGCAGCCCGAAGCTGCGGCTCAAGGAGTCCCTTTCCGCCGAGGCGATCGGGGGATGCGTCGACTTCCTGACGGAGAAGTTCGGTCCCCTGGATCTCCCCGAATTGAACCTGCTGCTGCGCCGCTGGCCGGATTACGGCGGCTGGAGCAACCGCGGCTTCCTGATCCTGAACCTCATGGGCACCCATGTCATCGATGACGACGTGAGCATGATCCGCAGGCTGCGCAGCGACAGCCCGGTGGTGTTCAGCGACATCACCCGCGACAACCTGGTCCACGAGCTGGCTCACCAGTGGTGGGGCGGGGTCATTTCCTGGAAAACCTACCAGGACCAGTGGCTGACCGAGGGGCTGGCCCAGTTCGCCACCCTGCTGTACCTGGAAAGCATGCTGGGGGAGAGCCAGTTCCGCAGGGTCGTGGCCGGGGCCAAGCGCTGGGTGTTGCGCAAGAACGATGCCGGGCCGGTCATCTACGGCAGGCGCATCGCCAACCTCAGCGGCGACCTGAAAGCGTTCCAGAGCATCGTCTACAACAAGTCGGCGCTGGTCTTCCTGATGCTCAAGGAGATGCTGGGCGAGAAGGAGCTGCTGCAGCGCCTGCGCCAGGTCCTGGCCGACTTCAAGCAGCAGAGCCTGGCCACGGCGCGCTTCATCCGCCACGTCAGCCGCGACGAGGAAAGGCTGAAAAAATTCTTCAACGGCTGGATATTCTCGCGCAAACTGCCCAGGGTCCGCTATCATGTTGTCATCCGCGGCCAGAACGCCGCGGTCGCCTTCAGCCAGGAGAACACCGATTTCGTGTTCCCGGTCTCCATCCGCGTCGCCGCCAGCGAAGGCACGTACGCGCGCACTCTGGTCGTGGAAGAGAAGAACCAGGTATTCAAGATATTTGAGAATTCTCCCATTCTGTCGATCGAGATCGATCCCCTGGCTTCTCCGATCGACCTGAAACAAGATGATTGAACGCGAGCGCGGCGCCGGCCGCGATTTTTTTTCGCTGCCGGCCCTGGCCGCCCTGGCGGTTTTCCTTTTGACGGCTGCGGCCTGCGCCGGCAGGAAGGACGGTCCGTTCAATCTCCTGGTCATCACCCTGGATACCACGCGCGCCGACAGCATCGGCGCCTATGGCAATGCCGATGCCGCCACTCCCCAACTCGACCGCTTGGCAGCCGGCGGGATCATGTTCCGCAATTGCTATGCAGCGGTCCCCTTGACCCTGCCTTCCCATTGCACGCTGTTCACCGGCCGCTACCCGCTGGCCCACCGGGTGCGGAACAACGGCACATACTACCTGCCCGCCGACGAGACCACCCTGGCCGAGATCCTGAGGGCGCGCGGTTTCCGTACCTTCGCCTGCATCGCCTCATTCACCCTGCTGTCCAAGTTCGGGATCGGCCAGGGCTTCGAGGCCTTTGACGAGACATTCCGGCAGAAGCAGGCAACCCTCAATTACAATGACGAAATCCCCGCCGATGAGATCACCAGGAAATTCGCGGCCTGGCTCGAGAACAACCGCGGCGGGCGTTTTTTCACCTGGCTGCATTTTTTCGATCCGCACAGCCCGTACCGCGTCCACCCGGAAGTGGACGGACGCTTTGCCGCGTCCGAGCGGCTCAAATATGAGGGGGAGATCGCCTATGTGGACCTGCACATCGGGAAGATCATCCGCCTGCTCGAGTCCAAAAAACTGCTGGAGAAAACGATCCTGGTCATCGTGGGCGACCATGGGGAGGCGTTCGGAGAGCACGGGGAGTTCGGCCACGGCATTTTCTGCTACGAGGAAAGCCTGAAAGTCCCCCTCATACTCTATAACTCCATCCTGTTTGCGAAGAACAAGCGCATCGACAGCCGGGTCAGCCTGGCCGACGTCTTGCCTTCGCTTCTGCACTATCTGGCGATCCCCTGCCCGGAAGGGGTGCAGGGGAAGAGTTTTCACAACCTCGCCGCCGGAGAAAGGGAAAAGCGGCAGCGCGACATCTATTTTGAAAGCCGCTTCGGAATGGAGGCCAACAACTGGGCCCCGATCACGGGATTGATCGCGGACGGTCACAAGTATATTTCGCTGGTCGAGCCTGAGTTGTACGACCTTGGGCGCGATCCCGGCGAGCGGGCCAATCTGTACCGGCAAAAAAACATCCTGGCCCGCGACCTGGACCAGAAGCTCCGCCGCTTCATCATCGAGCGTGCCCCTGCCGGGAAAGCGGGCCGGCGCGAACTCAGCGTGGACGACCTGTCCAGCTTGAAGACGCTGGGATACATCACCCCCGCTTCGGCCAAGTCCAGGGACATGGTCGATCCCAAGCGCGGGCTCGGCCTCTACCTGGAGGTCGAAGCGCTGAAGCAGAAAGCCGCCGCCGGGGATTTCCTGGGGGCCCAATCCGGTCTGGAGCAGGTCATGGCGCGCAATCCCGGCGCGCTCCTGCCGAATTTCTTCGAACTGGAATTCACGGTCAAAAAAAACACCGGCCGGATGCCCGAGGCGCTGGCGGCCCTGGAGAAAGCCATCGCCGCCTTCCCCGGCCAGGACTCTTTCAAGATCATCCTGGCGACGGAGCTGGTGGCGCGAAACGAGCTTGCCCGGGCCCGGGAATTGTGCCGGGAGATCCTGGCGGGGAATCCCCGCTTTGCCGCCGCCTGGATCCTGCTCGGCGACATTTCCCGCAAGCAGAACGACCGGCAGCAGGCCGTCGCCCATTACCGGCAAGCCCTGGCGAGTGAGCCGCAGAACACGCGCGTGCGGGACATCCTGTCCGAGCTGTCGTTGCCGGCGGGCCGCACGGGCGGGGGCGATGCCGAGCGCCTGGCGGGCCTGGAGAGCGAGGCCGTGGCCTTGATCGCCGCCAACCGCCTGACCGAGGCCCGCACTGTCCTGGAGGATATCCTGCGGCTCGACCCGCGCCGGGTCGACGCCCTGGTCAACATGGGGACCGTTGCCTACCGCAGCGGCGAATTCGCGCCGGCCCTGCGCTATTTCCAGGAAGCCGCGCGCCTCGACCCCCGGCACGCCCTGGCGTTGAGCAACATGGGCATCGTCTGTTTCAGCCTGTTCCAGAAAAACGGCGATCGCGCGCAGCTGCCGTTGGCCCTGGGGCATTTCAATGCGGCGCTGCGGCTGGATCCGCGCCTCGGCGATGCCTACAACGGCCGCGGTGCCGTCTACCTGGCGTTGAACAAGGGAGCCAAAGCCGTGGGCGATTTCAAGAAAGTGATCGCATTGAAGCCCGGGGACGTGGACGCCCATTTCAACGTGGCCTTCGCCCTGGTCAGCAGCGGGCGAAAAAGCGAGGCCTTGGACATCCTGGTCCGCTTCAAAAAGTCCTATTACACGAAGCTTGCCCCCCAGGACCGGAGCGAATTGGACGCCCTGATCGCGGAGATCACTTCCTGAGGGGGCGGAGGGGTCCCGATCAGAGTTGACTGTCTCGATCCACGGGGAGGATCTCCTCCACTTCCATTTCCGCCTTCCCGGCCGGAACGGGGACTCCCTCCCAGGAGATGTCCATTTCGGCGCTGGCCGTACCTTGTCCCAGCAGGTCGACCGCCTCCATCAGCAGATGATATCTGCCTTTTTTCGGGAATTGCAGCTTCACCTGAATCTGCGGCTTTCTTTCAGGCAGCCACAGCTTGCAGGCGAAGGTCATTTCTTCCTCCTGCTCGGGAGTGGCAAAAATGGTCAATGCCATATGGCCGGCAACTCCGTGCGGCTGCCAGTCCAGCAAATAATTCTCCGCCGTCAGCGTCAATACCGGCTCCTGCCAGCGAATGTCATGGATCGCGAACTTGCCCGTGCGCTTTACCCCCTTGTCATTATAGAAAAGATCATAGCTTTTTCCCGGCAATTCCAGTTTGATTTTCTGCCCGGACGGGATTGCTGCGGGGGGCTCGTAGGTCAGGATGTAATAGATGTCCTGCTGCCGGGAAAATCTCTGCAGTGCCCCGGTCATGCTGTTGTCCTGCAGAACCGAGCCGCCCGTCGCCGTGCTGATGGCGGTGAAAACATCTTGCCAGCCCGTCTGCACTTCCTCAAAATGTGCTTGCTCCGAGAGCACGGATTCCCGGTTACGTGAATCGAGTACCAGCAGATGGAAGGTGGCTCCTCCCTGAATGAACATCTTCTCCATCTCGGCTTTCTTGAATTTTACCAGCGGCTTGTGTCCGGAGATCTGGCTGATGATAAAGCCGAAAAAGGCGCTGGGCTGCTGGCTCTGGTTCCTTGGTTCTCTTTCGTAATACGGGTTGCTGATGGCTGGCGCGTTGGGGATGTCGGAGTGCATGCTGCCGACGAAGGCGGTGTCGCTGAACAGTGCCAGGTCGCGCTGGCAGAAGACCAGAACCCATTTCTCTATATCCACTTTCTGCAGGGAAGCGGCGAATTCGCGGAATTGCTCGATATTCACGTCCAGCGGCGTCTGGCTGCCGGCGATAATGGGCGCCTGGTTGTGCTGATCAAAGTCGCGTGCCGCATCGGTCCGCATGTCCAGACGGATCCGGCGCCGGGCCGCTGCCACCCGCTTGTGGAAATCGGTCAAATCGGCGTCCAGCGCCTGGCGCTGTGAAGCCGTTTCCTCGGGGCGGCCGATCTCATATACCCGCCGCGGCGAAACCAGCAGCACACGGTCGCAGGGGAGGTAGACCGCCCGGAAAAAATAATCGAGCGCCTGCAGGTAGTCAGGGCACGGTTCAAACAGCCAGAAATAGAGGATGAACAGCCGCGGCGCAGGGGGGAGGGGGACTGCCGCCGCTGCCGGCCCGCTGGCTTCTCCATCCAGCACCGGCGCCATTGTCCGCCGAAACTCGCTGAAGCCGTTGATCGCCAGCGCCTGACCGTTTAGCGAAAGCTGGAAATCGCCTTTCTTCAGCTTGCTCACCGGTTTTCCCCGGTCGGAGACGCGGACAATGATCTCCGCATTGACCACCTGGACGTATTCCTTGATTGCGTCCTGCGCCGAAGGGCATGGGAACGCATAGGCAAATGTGGCGATCAGTGCGATTGGCAGGACCAATGGGAACATGCGCGGCTTCATCTTGCTCCCCCTTGCCTGTTCCCCGGCTGGCAGGCTGCCTTCGGGCTGGTGGCGCTACTGCTCTTCATCCTTGGCATTCATTACCTCCATGTCGACCTGGAAGAAACGATAGTTTGAATAGGTGTACTTGACCACGTAATGAAGTGTTCGCAAA
>JAQUQF010000069.1 GCA_028749105.1 Acidobacteriota bacterium
GGCGATAGTTGGCGCCTCCGGCCTCGGCCAGGGCGAGGCGTCCCGCTCGCATGCTCTCCCCTCCCAGCCAGGCCGCCAGGATCGGCTTGGCCGACAGGTCCTTCAGCTCGGCCAATGCGTGGGCCATGGCCAGCGGGTTGGTCATGGCCTGCGGCGTGACGATCACCAGCACGGCGTCGGCGCCGGGGTCCTGCAGGACGATCTCCACCGCCTTGGCCAGGCGCTTGGAGCGGGCATCGCCCAGCACGTCGACCGGGTTGCCGTGCGACCAGCAGGGCGGCAGGGTTTCGTCCAGCCGGGCCAGCGTCTCCTGGGAAAGTTTGGCCAGGACGCCGTTGGCGGCGATCAGGGCGTCAGCGGCCATCACGCCCGGGCCGCCGGCATTGGTCACGACGGCCAGGCGCGGTCCCAGCGGCACCTTCTGGCGGCCGACCAGCTCGGCGCAGTCAAAGATCTCGCCGATGTCCAGGACCCGCGCCAGCCCGGCGCGCTGGAAGGCGGCGTCGTATACGGCGTCCTCGGAGGCCAGGGCGCCCGTGTGCGAGGCGGCCACCAGCGCCGACTCGGGGAAACGGCCGGCCTTATAGACCACGATGGGCTTGCTGCGGGCGAAGGCGCGGGCGGCGGTCATGAACTTGCGCGCCTGGCCGATCGATTCCACGTAAAGGATGATGGAGCGGGTTTTTTCGTCCTCGCCCAGGTAATCGATCAGGTCGCCGAAATCGATGTCGAGGGCGTTGCCGATCGAGGCGACGCAGGAGAAGCCGATGTTCTCCTCCATGGCCCAGTCGAGGACCGCGGCGCACAGGGCTCCCGACTGGGAGATGAAGGCCACATGGCCATTCTTGGGCATGGCGCCGGCGAAGCTCATATTGAGCTGGCGGCCGGGAACGATGACCCCCAGGCAGTTGGGGCCGAGGATGCGCATGCCGCCGAAGCGCCGGGCCGAGGCCAAGACTTCGTCCTCCAGGGCCCGCCCTTCAGGCCCGGTCTCACGGAAACCCGACGAGATGATGACCACGCCGGGAATGCCGGCCGCGCCGCATTCGGCCACCAGCGCCGGCACCTTGGCCGCAGGCGCGCAGATGACGCCCACGTCGACGGGGCGCGGCAGCTGTCCCAGGCCGGCGAAACAGGGGATGCCCATCACGGCCTCGAAATCGGGGTTGACCGGGTAGACTACGCCGCGGAAGCCGCTGCCGACCAGGTTGCTCAAGACCTTGCCCCCGACGCTTTTCGGATTGGCCGTGACGCCGATCAGGGCGATGCGCTGCGGGTTGAAGATGTTTTCAAGGCGATGGATGGCCATGACCGGACTCCTATTTCATAAGGGAAAAATCATATGGGATACGGCATGTCCTGTCAACCGGCGATAATGCGGCGCAGGGTATGCAGAAAACGATCCACTTCCTCGCCGGTGTTGTACAGCGAAAGGCCGGCGCGCACGGCGCCGCCCTTTTCCTCGAGGCCCAGGAACTTCATGGGCTCCAAGGCATAGTAGTTGCCGTCCCAGACCTGGATGGCGGCTTGTCCCAGCATTTCCGCTATCTTGGCCGGGACCAGGCCGTCGATGGTGAAACAGGCCGTGGGCGTGCGCTCGGAGAAACGCTCGGGATCGGTGATGCCATAGACGCGCAGGCCGGGGATAGCGAGCAGGCCGGAAAGCAGGCGCGAGAAAAGCAGGGTCTCGTGGGCCTGGATCGCGGCCAACGCCTGCTGCAGCAGGGCGCGCCGGCCGGTACCATGAGCGGCGACCCTTGGATCCGGGGTTCCCGCAATTTCCCCGAGCCAGGCCAGAAAATCGACTACCGCCGCCACGCCGGCGATACCTTCGTGGTTCTTGGTCCCGGTCTCGAAGCAGTCGGGGATGGAGTCGAGGGCCGGCCGGACCTTGTACGGCTGCAGGCGTTCCAGCGCTTCCCGCTTTCCGTACAGCACGCCGGAGTGCGGCCCGTAGAACTTGTAGGGCGAGCAGGCCAGGAAGTCGCAATCCAGGAGCTGGACGTCGATGGCGCGGTGCGGCGCGTAATGGACGGCGTCGACAAAGGTCAGCGCTCCGACTTTTCTGGCCGCGGCCACGATCCCGGGAACGTCGTTGATGGTGCCGAAGGCGTTGGAAGCGTAGCCTACGGCCACGATCCGTGTTTTTTTGTTGATGGTTTCTTCCAATCCCTCCAGTTTCAGCGTGCAATCCCGGGGATCGATCTCCAGCCAGCGTATCACGGCCCCGCTTTCCTGCAGGTGGAGCCAGGGGGCGATATTGGCGTCGTGGTCGAGGCGCGTGACCACAATCTCATCGCCGGGGTTCAGGGTCCGGCCCAGGGCGCGGGCCAGGTGCAGCGTCAGGGTGGTCATGTTGGCCCCGAAGATGATCTCATCCCGCGAGCGGGCGTTGAGGAAATCGGCCATGGCCCGGCGCCCCGCTTCGATGATCGCATCGCTGCGTTGCGAGGCGGCGAAAAGGCCGTGCTCATTGGCATTGGCTTCGCGATAATACGCCGCGACGGCATCGATGACCGCTTGCGGCACCTGCGTGCCCCCGGGGCCGTCCAGAAACACCGCCCCCGAACCCAGGGCCGGAAATTGTGAACGGGCATGAGCGGCAATGTCCTTCATGTTCCCTCCTCGGCTCAAGCGGCCGGCATTCAGGCGTGCCCCTAAGCAGGGCTAGCGGTTTAGGGCAAAGTTCTTCAGGGCGATGGCGGCGATCGACTCGCCGATGCTGATCGAGGCGGTGGCGGCCGGCGAAGGGGCGTTCAGCACATGGACCATGCGCTCGGCCTCCTTGATGCGGAAGTCGTCGGCCAGGAAGCCGTTGATCTCCAGCGCCTGGGCGCGCACGCCGGCGCCGCCCGGCTGCAGATCGGCGGCCTGGATCTCGGGGATCAGGCGCTGCAGGGCCCTGACAAACGCCTTCTTGGAAAAAGAGCGGTAAAATTCACCAAGCCCCATTTTCCAGAATTTCAGGCTCATGGCCCAGAACCCGGGATAAAGGGCGAATTGGCCGGCATCGCGCAGCGAAAAACTTGTTTTTTTATATCCCTGCCGCTTGAAAGCCAGGACCGCGTTGGGGCCGGCCTCGACGCCGCCGGCGATCCGGCGCGTGAAATGGACGCCAAGAAACGGGAAGCGGGGATCGGGGACGGGGTAGATCAAGTTGCGCACCAGGCCATGTCTCTGCGGAACCAGATTATAATATTCACCGCGGAACGGGATGATCTGCAGGCCGGGCTTGACGCCGCACATGCGGGCCACGCGGTCGGAATAGAGGCCGGCGCAATTGACCAGATTGCGGCAGCGGACCTCATCGTGGCCGGCATGCAGGATCAGTTCCTGTCCGTTTTTTTTCACTTGCGTCACCCTGAAATTCAGGCGGATGTCTCCGCCGTTGGCGCCGATGATCTCGGCATACTTTTCGCACACCTGGCCGTAATCAACGATCCCGGTTTCGCCGACCCACAGGCCGGCGACGCCGGCGACATGCGGCTCATGCTCCTTCAGCTCGGCAGCGCCCAAGCGGCGCAGCCCCTGGAGGCCATTGGCGATCCCCTTTTTTTCCAGGGCATCAAGGGCGGGGATTTCGTCCGCGCGCGTGGCCACGACCAGTTTGCCGCATGCCTGGTGGGCAATCCCCTGCTCGCGGCAGAAGCGGTACAGGGCTTCGCGGCCGGCCACGCAGTTCTTGGCTTTGAGGGAACCCGGCTTGTAGTAAAGGCCTGAGTGGACCACGCCGCTGTTGTTGCCGGTCTGGTGAGCGGCCAGCTTGTCTTCGGCCTCGAGAACAACAACCGAATTCACCCCCGCTTTGACCAGGGCCATGGCCGTCGCCAGGCCGATGATGCCGCCGCCGATGATGCCCACGTCGTAGATGCGCTCGCCCATAAAGTGTCCTCCAGAAGGATTTCCGCACATGGCGCCGAATGAATGGAAATATATAACAGAAGCATCCGTGTTAGTCAAACGAACTGTCGTGACGCATTCGTAAAAATTGCCCAGGCCGCCTTTCTCCTGTATAATGGCACCTTATCCGGAGGTAACCATCCATGATCAATGAAACGATGTTCAGGGAATACGACATCCGCGGCCTGGCCGAGACGGAGCTGTCCGATGCGGTCGTCGAGCGCATCGCCAAAGCCGTTGCCGCCGTCTATGTGCGCGAGGGAAAGAAGGAGATCGCCGTGGGCATGGACGGCCGGCCCAGCTCGCCGCGCATCAAGGAGCTCTTCAGCCGCACTTTGGCCCGCTACGGGCTGCAGGTGACCGACCTGGGGCTGACGCCAACGCCGGTGGTCTATTTTGCCTGTTTCCGGCACAACATGGGCGGCGCCGTCATCATCACCGCCTCGCACAATCCCAGCGAATACAACGGCTTCAAGATCATGCTCGGCAATGCCGCCCTGTACGGCGACCAGATCAAGGAACTGTACCGTCTGGCCTGCGACGGCCCCTTCCCGCCCGAATCAAAAGGGAGCATCGTGCAAAAGGTCATCCTGCCCGAATACCTGGACTACATCGAAAAGAACATCCGGCTGAAAAAGAAGATCCGCGTCGTGGTCGACGCCGGCAACGGCACCGGGGGCATCACCGCCCCCGAGCTCTATCGCCGCCTGGGCGCCGATGTCATCCCCCTTTATTGCGACGTCGACGGCCGCTTCCCCAACCACCACCCCGACCCCACCGTCGCCAAAAACCTGCAGGACATGATCGCCAAGGTGAAGGAGACCGGGGCCGACCTGGGCATCGGCCTCGACGGCGACGCCGACCGCATCGGCGTCGTCGACAATCTGGGGCGAATTCTCTGGGGCGACCAACTGCTGGTCATCTACGCCCGCGACATCCTGAAAGCACACCCGGGGGCCACGATCATCTCCGAGGTCAAGGCGTCCGAAGTCCTGTATGCCGAGATCAAAAAACACGGCGGCGTCCCCATCATGTGGAAGGCCGGCCACTCACTGATCAAGCAGAAGCTTTTCGAGGAGAAGGCCATGGCCGCCGGCGAGGTCAGCGGCCACGTTTTTTTCAACGACAAGTGGTTCGGCTTCGACGACGCCGTTTACGCCGGAGCGCGGCTGATGGAGATACTGTCGGGCACGGATTCGAGCCTGGCGGAAATATTCGATTCGATCCCCCAGGTATTCAATACGCCCGAGATCCGCATCGACTGCGGCGACGACATCAAGTTTCGCGTCGTGGATGCCGTCCGCGACCATTTCAAGCAGCTCCTGCCCGTGATCGACATCGATGGCGCCCGCATCAAATTCCCCCGCGGCTGGGCGCTGGTGCGCGCATCGAACACCCAGCCCGCGCTGGTCGTGCGCTACGAATCCGACTCGCAAGGCGAGATGGAGCGCATCCAGGCGCAGGTTGACCAGGTCATCCGCCGCGTCCAGGCAGAGATAAAGGGCTGACGTGCCGCTGGCGCTGAAGATCATCCTGCTGGCCGTCGTCCAGGGCCTCAGCGAGTTCTTTCCGGTCAGCTCCAGCGGCCACCTGCTGCTGTTGCAGAAGCTCCTGGGCTTCACTACCATGCCACTGGTCTACGACATTTTTTTTCATATCGGCACCTTGCTGGCGGTCGTCGCCTTCTTCTTTAAGGAACTCAGGGAACTGGTGCTGCGCTTCTACAAAAAGGAAAATTTCCGCCTGCTCCTGCTTCTTGCCGCCGCCACCCTGCCGACGGCGATCATCGGCTTTCTGTTCAAGGACCTCTTCGAGTCGCTGTTTACCCGGACTTCCCACCTGGGCATGGCCTTCCTTTTCACCGCCGCGGTGCTTCTGGCCTCCAAATATCTGCGCCTGAAAAAGAAGCTCCCCGATTTTGCCGCCGCCTTGCTCATTGGCGTGGCGCAGGGCATCGCCATCGTTCCCGGTGTTTCGCGCTCGGGCATGACCATCGCCGTCGCCCTGGCCCTCGGCATGGGGTTCGCGTTCTCCTTCCGCTTTTCATTCTTTCTATCCATCCCGGCGATTCTGGGCGCCGTCGTTCTCGAGGCCGACAAGATCCCCTGGGAAGGAGGCCATTGGCCCCAGCTGGCGCTGGCGGTCCTGGCCGCGGCCCTGGCGGGGTTTTTCGCCCTTTTTCTGTTGCAGAAGCTTGTGGTCCGCGACAATTTCCATCGCTTCGCCTACTACGTGTTCATTCTCGGCGTGCTCGTGCTTCTGTTCCTGTAAAAAAAATCGGGGTGAAAAGCGGCGCCGCGGCTATTGCTGCAACTGCTTGCGGACCATCTCGGTGATGTTGCGGAAATCGATCTTGCCGCTGCCCATCTTGGGGAATTCCCCCAACACCACGAATTGCTTGGGCAAGGCGATGGCTGGCAGTTCCGCAGCCATGGCCTTGAGCAGTTTCCTCTCGTTGACCGCCTGGGTCAGGGCGGCGACGATCCGCCCCCCCTTGAGTGAGTCGGGGACCTCCACAACGCAGCAGTCGACCCCCTCGGGAAGCAGGTTCAGCATGACGCCTTCGACCCGGACCAGCGAGACCATCTCGCCGCCGATCTTGACGAAGCGCTTCAAGCGGCCGCGGTGCCACAGGTAGCCTTCCTCATCAAGGACGCCCATGTCGCCCGTCTCGTACCAGCCGTCCTTGATGCGCAGCGAGGTCTCTTCCAGGTCGTCGAAATAGCCCTTCATAACCAGGTCGCCCTTGACCAGGATCTTGCCCTCGCCGCCGGGAGGCAGCGTCTCGCCGCTGCTGATGTCCACGATCTTCACGCGCACGCTAGGCAGCACCTTGCCCACGCTGCCGGGCTTGTTGGCATTGGGCAGGTTGGTGGAAACGACCGGGCTGGTCTCGGTGGTGCCGTAGCCCTCGCACAGTTCGAGGCCGTGCTTCTCCAAGAACCCCTGGCGCAGGGAATCGGGGGTCTTGTCGGCTCCGGCGACCGCAACGCGCAGCGAAGAAAAATCGCCGGGATCGGATTGGCGCAGATAGCCGGTGAAAAAGCTGGGCGTGCCGACCATCAGCGACACCTTCTCCTCGCGAACGATGGTGCAGATCTTCTTGTACTCCAGGGGATTGGCGTAGGAGACGATGGTCATGCCGTGGAGCAGGGGCAGCCAGAAATTGACGTTCTGCCCGAACACATGGAACAGGGGCAGGTTGGCCAGCATGATATCCTCGCTGGTCACGGTCAGCACCCTGCCGATGTCCAGGACGTTCGAGCTGATGTTGCGATGGGTCAGCTGCACGGCCTTGGGGTCCTTCTCGCTGCCGGAAGTGAAGAGGATCACCAGGTTGTCGTCGGGCTCGCCCTGGTGGACGGCCTTCAGCAGGAAACTGAGCGGCAGCTTGGACTTGAGCAGCGCCTTCACCTTGTCGGCCGGCCCCACCTCCTGCAGGATGTCCTCGATGAAGACCATGCCCGCAACCAGCCGGCAGCCGATCTTTTCCAGCAGCGCCCGCGAGGCGATGATGGTCTTGAAGCCGCACTTCCTCTGGGCGTACTCGGCATTGCCGGCCGCGCCGGTGGAATAGTTGATCATCACCGGCACCTTGCCGGCCATGAGCACGCCGAGCACCGACAGCATGCATCCCACCGAGGTGGGGACCATGATGCCGATGAAGCCGTCATGGTATTTCCTGACCTTGGCGGACAGGATCAGCGACGCGATCAGGGCCTTGCTGTATGAAAAATTCTTTTCGAGGGTGCGGTCGATGATGGCTGTCTTTTCGCCGTATTTCTTGGCGTTTCTGATGAATTCCTGGTGCAGGAGCATGGGCGGCCTCCGGAAAATTTAAATTTAACGAATCCTTATATCACAATTCCACCACCGGGTAAACCAGGGCGCTGCCCAATGAGACTATTTGCTCTTGGCCTTCTTTTCCTTGATCTTCAGCTTTTTCATCTTTTTGGCGATGGTGTTGCGGTGCAGCTTGACGCTGGTCGACATTTTCAGGACGTTATGGTCGTATTTTTCCAGCAGGGCCTGCAGGAGCGTGCGCTCGAACTCCTCGGTGATCTCCTTGTAGAACAGGTAGCGGGAGTTCACCGCCTTCCCCGCCAGGATCTTCATCTGGTTCTTGATGGTCAGGGCTTCAAATTGTTCGGCTAGTTCGGTTATCTTTTTGGCTGTCATGGATCTTGATCACTTTCAGCTTCTCCCGCAGCGAGGGGGGGAGCACCTGGATGCCGGCGGCGATCGCCCTGGACAGGACGGGCGCCAGCCGCGAATGGTCGAGCACTTCCCGGTTCAGGGGGAAAGCCAGGAAGCAGTAAATGACGAGACCGGAAAACAAGATGCCGCGCAGCGCCCCGAAAACAGCCCCCAGCAGGCGGTCGAGGGCCTTGAGCGGGCCCTTGACCATGTGCGTGCTGACCAGGTGGGTCAGCATGGCCCCGGCGA
>JAQUQF010000070.1:0-5258 GCA_028749105.1 Acidobacteriota bacterium
GGAAACGATCATCACCCGCAGGATCAAGTTCTTCAATATCAACGCCCTGAAAATATCCGATGAGGTCGGGCTGGGCAAGCGCATCAACTCGGTCATGCAGGCCGCCTTCTTCAAGATCTCGCGCATCCTGCCCGCCGACGAGGCCATCGAGCTGATCAAAAAGGCCATCAAGAAAAGCTTCGAGAAAAAAGGCGAGGACATCGTCAAGATGAACTGGGAGGCCGTCGACCGCACCAGCGCCGCCCTGCAGGAAATCAAGGTCCCTACCGATGTGAAGCAGATCAAGAAGTCGGCCCCGGTGCCCAGGCTGATCCCCGACGACGCTTCCGAGTTCGCCCGAACCGTCATCGACAAGCTCATGCACCTGAAGGGCGACAGCGTGCCGGTCTCGCAGATGCCCTTGGACGGCAAGGCGCCCACCGCCACCGCCAGGCTGGAGAAGCGCGGCATCGCCCCGCAGGTGCCGCACTGGATCAGCGCCAACTGCATCCAGTGCAACCAGTGCTCGCTGGTCTGCCCGCACGCCGCCATCCGCGCCAAGCAGATCGAGCCGGCGCAACTGGCCAAGGCTCCGGTGTCATTTAAGACTGTCAAGTCCACCACCAAGAACGAGAGGAACCTGGAATATAAGGTCCAGGTCTATATCGAGGACTGCACCGGCTGCGGCAACTGTGTCCACGTCTGCCCGGCCAAGACCAAGGCCCTGGAATTCAGCGCCATCGAGGACGAGCGCCAGGCGGGCGAGGACGAGAACTTCGCCTTCTTCGAGGACCTGCCCGACAACATCATGGACGGCACCACGATCGCCCAGTTCAAGGGCGTGCAGTTCCGCAAGCCCCTGTTCGAGTTCTCCGGCGCCTGCGCCGGCTGCGGCGAGACCCCATACGTCAAGCTGGCCTCCCAGCTTTTCGGCGAGCGCATGATCATCGCCAACGCCACCGGCTGCTCCTCGATCTACAGCGGCACCTTCCCCACCACCCCCTATTGCGTGGGCAAGGACGGGCGGGGCCCCGCCTGGGCCAACTCGCTGTTCGAGGACAACGCCGAGTACGGCCTGGGCATGCGCCTGGCCGTTGATGCCAACCGCAAGTTGCTGCGCGCGGCCTTCGATCGCCTGCTGGCCGGCGGCGGCGACACGAAGCTGGAAGCGGCGGTGAAAAAGAGCCTCGAATTCTGGGACAAGAGCGGCGACGAGGCGCAGGCCGCTGCCAAGGCGCTCCGAGACCTGCTGCCCGCCGCCTTGAAGACCGCTCCTGCCGCGAAGCAGGCCGACTTGCGCAAGATCATCGAGCTCCAGGACTACCTGGTCGACAAGTCGGTCTGGTGCATCGGCGGCGACGGCTGGGCCTACGACATCGGCTACGGCGGATTGGACCACGTCCTGGCCTCGGGCAAGAACATCAATGTGCTGGTGCTCGACACCGAGGTCTATTCCAACACCGGCGGACAGGCCTCCAAGTCGACGATGCTCTCGGCGGTGGCGCAATTCGCCTCAGCCGGAAAACGCACCGGCAAGAAGGACCTGGGGTTGATGTTCATGAGCTACGGCTACGTCTACGTCGCTTCGGTGGCCCACGGCGCCAATATGAACCAGCTGGTCAAGGCCTTCCTGGAGGCCGAAGCCTACCCCGGACCCTCCATCATCATCGCCTACTCCCCCTGCATCATGCACGGCATCGACATGGGCCTTTCCAGCGCCGAGGCCAAGAAGGCCGTCCAGGCGGGCTACTGGCCGCTCTACCGCTACAACCCGGCCCTGGTCGCCGAGGGCAAGAACCCCTTCGTCTACGAGAGCAAGGATCCCACCCTCGGCATGCAGGAGTTCCTGGCCAAGGAGATCCGCTTCGCCACCCTCAAGCTGCAGTTTCCGCAGGTGGCCGACAAGCTGTACGAGCAGGCCGCGGCCATCAAGAAAGACAAGCACGAATACTACAGGAAGCTGAGCGAACTGAAATAAGGCTGCCGGAAAAGGGGGGGGAGCGCCATGGCCGTCGAGATCCAGCAGATCGACCTGGAGCATCCCCACCGCCGCCTGCTGCAGCACGCGGCGCGCATCCTGGCCGACGGCGGCTTGATCGTCTACCCGACCGACACCATCTACGGCTTGGGCGCCGACCTCTTCAACAAGGGGGCCATGGAGCGCATCTTCAAGCTAAAGAAGGCCTCGCGGCCGAAGCTGCTCAGCTTCGTCTGCCTGGACCTGGCCCAGGTGGCCGACTGGGCCTACGTGCCCACCAGCGCCTACCGCATCCTGCGCCGGGTCACGCCGGGCAAATACACCTTTGTGCTGCGGGCCAGCAAGCAGGTGCCCAAGATCCTGCTGCAGAAGCGGCCCACCGTCGGCGTGCGCATCCCCGATTCGGCGGTGGCGCTGGGGCTGGCCCGTGAGCTCGGCCGGCCGCTGCTCTCCACCTCGGTGCCGCAGGGCGCGGACGATTTCTTCACCGACCCGCAGGAAATCGCCGCCACCTTCCGCAACGACGTCGAACTGGTCCTCGATGCCGGCGTGCTGGCCAACCAGCCCTCGACCATCATCGATTTGAGCGGGCCGGCACCGGTTCTGCTGCGCGCCGGCGCCGGCCCGGTCGAGCCCTTCGGCCTGTAGCAGCCAGCGGTGGAAACGGTGTTTGCAATTCGCCGTGCGCCGGTATACAATGGGCCGGGAAAAACATGACCAAGGCCAACATCATCACCATCGTCCGCATCATCATGGTCCCCTTCTTCCTGGTCATCCTGCTGACCGAGATGCAGAACAAGGAGTTCATCGCCTTTGCCATCTTTGTCATCGCTGCTGTGACCGACTCGCTCGACGGCTATGTCGCCCGCAAGTACAACCAGGTCACCGACTTGGGCAAGTTCCTCGACCCCATGGCCGACAAGCTGCTGGTGTCGGCGGCGCTGATCGCCCTGGTCTACCTGCAGGAAGTGGAGACCTGGGTGGCGGCGATCATCATCCTGCGCGAGCTTTTCATCACCGTTTTCCGCTTCTATTACCTGGTGAACAATGCCTCCTTTTCGGCCTCCGTCCCGGCCAAGCTCAAGACCACTTTCCAGATCGTCGCCCTGGCCATCCTGATCATCTACCGCAAGCTGCCGTTCTCCGGCATCCTGCACCTGCTTGGCACGGCGGTCCTCTACATCGCCGTCTTCCTGACGGTCTACAGCGGCGTCGAGTACGTCATCCGCCTGAGCCGCCAGCCGAAAAAATAGCCATGCCCTACCCGAAATTCCGGCCCCTGGACAAGAAGAAGCTGAAGACCGTCTCCATCAAGGAACGCCCTTCGCTGGTACATCTGGCCGACTTTCCCAAGCCGTGCCACCCCGATGCCGATTTCCGCCAGTTCCTCGACTCCCTGCCCCCGTACCTGGCGGCGCGGGACCTGCGCGAGCTTGTCGACCTGCTGGGGCAGGCCAGGAAAAAGGGCCGGCCGATCATCTGGGCCATGGGGGCGCACGCGGTCAAGCTGGGTTTGGGGCCGCTGCTCATCGACCTGATGCAGCGAGGCTGGGTCTCGGCCATCGCCAGCAACGGCGCCCTGATGATCCACGATTTCGAGCTGGCGCTGGCCGGTCATACGTCCGAGGATGTCGGCGAGAACCTGCTGCACGGGACCTACGGCAACACCGAGGAGACCGGGCTCTTCCTCAACCTGGCCCTCAAGGACGGACTGGCCCGTGGCATGGGCGCCGGCGAGGCGGTCGGCTACTTCCTGATCCAGTCCCAGTTCCCGCATCTGGAGCAGAGCGTCCTGTACAATGCCTACAAACTGAACATCCCCGTCACCATCCACCCGGCCATCGGCACCGATTTCATCCATTACCACCCGATGTTCAGCGGCGAGGTCACCGGTGCCTTGGCCGAGCGCGATTTCCAGCTGTTGGCCTCCATTGTCTCCGGGCTGGGCGACGGCGGCGTCTTTCTGAACATCGGCTCGGCGGTCATCCTGCCCGAGGTGTTCCTCAAGACGGTCTCCTACTGCGCCGCCCAGGGATTCGTCCTGGAAAAATTCCACACCGCCGTCTTCGACTTCAACCGCCACTACCGCCCGCTGGAGAACGTCTGCCGGCGGCCGACGGCCCGCGGCGGCAAGGGTTATTATTTCGTCGGCCCCCACGAGATCATGGTGCCGCTGCTGGCGGCCATGATCCTGAACCGCCGCTCCTGACCCGGGCCGCCCGCGCATGGAAGCTCCCCGCGACTTTTTCCCGCTCGCCGACAAGCTGCGGCCCGCGAGCCTCTCCGAGTTCGTCGGCCAGGAGCACCTGACCGGCCGGCAGAAAGTGATCCAGGCCCTGGTGCAGGGCAAGAACCTGGCCTCGATGATCTTCTGGGGCCCGCCGGGGACGGGCAAGACCACCCTGGCGCGCATCCTGGTGCGCGAGGCCGGCTATCCGTCGACCGAGTTCTCCGCCACCGTCTCCGGCATCGCCGAAATCAAGAAAATGATGGCGGGGACGAAGGCCGCGCGCCTGGGTCCGAAGCGGCCCCTGGCGCTGTTCGTCGACGAGATCCACCATTTCAACCGCAGCGTGCAGGACGCCTTTTTGCCCTACGTGGAGCGCGGCGACGTCATCCTGTTGGGGACCACCACCGAGAACCCGGCCTACAAGATCAACCGCGCCCTGCTGTCGCGGCTGAAGATCCTGGAGCTGTTCCCGCTCGGCGAAGACGACCTGAAGCGGATCCTTGACCGGGCCCTGGCCTTCATCCGCGAGCGCGCCGGCGACGATCTGCGCTTCACTCCCGAGGCCGAGGCCGTGGTCATCGGCTACAGCAACGGCGACAGCCGCCGCCTGCTCAACCTGGTGGAGATCGTCTTCCAGACGGCGCCAACTGGCAAGCCCGTCGACGACGCCGCCATCCTCGACGTCATCCAGAACAAGGTCGCCGGCTACGACCGCACGGGCGACGACCGCTACCAGTTCATATCGGCGCTGCACAAGAGCGTGCGCAACTCCGACGTGGACGCCTCGCTGTTCTGGCTCTACCGCATGCTGGAAGGGGGAGAAGACCCGCTGTACCTCTTGCGGCGCATGGTGCGCATGGCGGTGGAGGACATCGGCTTGGCCGACCCCGACGCGTTGCGCGTCTGTCTCGGCGCCAAGCAGGCCTACGAGTTTCTCGGCTCCCCCGAGGGCGACCTCTTTTTGGCCGAGGCCGCCGTCTATCTGGCGCTGGCGCCCAAGAGCAATGCCTTGTACGTGGCCGACGGCAAGATGAAGAAGCTGGCCGAGAAGTACAAGATGCTCCCCGTGCC
>JAQUQF010000070.1:5268-8314 GCA_028749105.1 Acidobacteriota bacterium
CAACTTCATCGCCGCCGGCAAGGGGGCGGGCGATGGCTACATCTATGCCCACGACCTGCCCGAGAAAACGTCGCTACTGAAAACCATGCCCGACGGGGTGAAGGAGAAGGGTTTCTACGAGCCGGGCTCCATGGGCTTCGAAAAGAACATCCGCGAGCGCATGGCCTATTGGCAGAAAATAAAAGAAGCAATGAAGAAGAAATGAATGAGTGTCAGTGACAGCAAGGCATTAGATCGAGATCGTTTTTCCTTCCGGTCCTTCCAGATTGCTGCTTTTTTAATGGATCGCGCTTGAATTTCTTGCTGACACTGACACTGACACTGACACTGATATTGTCTTGAGTTCGCCAATGTGGTAATAAACTCCCATGAACGTGCAATTGCTGCCGGCGGCGCTGAAAGACATCGGGGTCCTGCGGGCGACCGGCTTCCGTGGCGCGGGCTTCCTGCTGGGTTCAGCAATCGGCCATTTCGTCCTGGTCGAGCGGCTTCTGCCGATGGACTTCGATCGCCAGGGCGGGGATGCCGCTTATGCCGCGGCCGGCGAAACATATGGCGAGCAGCTGCTGGGAGTGTTCTTTTGCCGCAAGCCCCCGATCGCCTTGCCAGGGGCCATCGGCGGCCTGGTGCTGGACGTGCGCCGCAACGATATGCGCGTGTTCACCTGCGAATTCGACGCGGCAGGGAGCAAGGCGCGACTGGCGCCTCTCCTGGAGGAAACGGAGGTCAAATGGCAGAATTGAGCCAAGCCGACAAGAAGTATCTCCTGGCGCTCGCCCGGGAGACCATCCGCAAGCATTTGGCCCCGGGGGAGCGCGGCGCCGGCGTTGCGCCCCCATCCGGCTCTTCATCGGTGCTGCTGGATAAACGCGGGGTCTTCGTCACCCTGCACCGCGGCGGCGAGCTGCGCGGCTGCATTGGCTACCCGCTGCCGCTGAAGCCGCTCTGGGAAGCCGTGCAGGAAATGGCCCTGGCCGCCGCCTTCGATGATCCCCGCTTTCCCGCCGTCGCCGCCGACGAACTGGCGGGACTCGACATCGAGATCTCGGTCCTGACCGTACCGCAAAAGGTCGCCGGGCCCGACCGCGTTCGCGTTGGCGTCGACGGCATCATCGTCAGCAAGGGGTTGCAGCGCGGCCTGCTCCTGCCCCAGGTGCCGGCCGAGCAGGGCTGGGACCTGGAGCAGTACATTTCCTATGGCTGCCGCAAGGCCGGGCTGCCCGCCGATGAGTGGCGGCGGGGAGTGCAGATCGAAACCTTCCAGGCGGTCGTTTTTGGTGAAAAAAGGCAACCGGAGGACGCATGAGCAGCTACCAGACCATCGAACTGAAAAGCACGCAGAAGATCGAGTTCATCGATATCACCGCCCGGGTGCGGGAGATGCTGCGCACCGGCAAGAGCGGCTCGGGCATCCTGCTGGTCTACACGCCGCACACCACCGCCGCCGTGACCATCAATGAGAACGCCGATCCGGCCGTGCCGCACGACATCGGCGAGTTCCTTCAGCGCCTGGCGCCGCAGCAGGACTATTTCCGCCACGGCGAGGGCAACTCGCCGGCGCACATCATGTCCAGCCTGGTGGGGGCCTCGGAAACGCTGGTGGTGAACAACGGCGAGCCGATCCTCGGCTCCTGGCAGGGCATTTTCTTTTGCGAGTTCGACGGCCCGCGCCAGCGCCGTGTCTTCCTGAAGTTCATCCCCGGCTGAGCCCTCCGACCCATGATGGTGCAAGCGGAGCCATCCGGACGTCAGCCTCAGCGCTGGTTCATCTTGCTGCTGATTCCGCTTGTCTTCATCTCCGCGTTTCTTCATGTTTCCCAGTCCAGCCGCAGCGTGGATGTCCGTTTGGCCCGGGAGCGGTATTCGGCTCTTATAAGGGAGCGCCCCATCGATGCTACCAAGGCCAGGCGCGCCCGTTTTTACAAGGCGCAATTCTTCCTGGCGCATCCCCAGTCGGTCTCCTTTGCTGCCGCCGACCTGATCCGCCGCTTCGACGGCATCATGCCGCCGCTGCGCCTGCTCCAGCTTAAAGTCGATCCGGGGCTGCAGGATCTGGGATTCGCGCTGAGCGTCGGTGTCGAAGCCGCCTCCCTGGATGCGGCGCAGCGGAAGTTCACGGTTTTCTTCAGCAAACTTGAAATTCTGGCCGGGATCATCGAGGCCTCGTTTTCCCCAGGCGAAAGGAACGGCAGGCTGCATGTCTTCCAGGTCACCGGCCGGGCGGAGCTGCCTTGAAAGCGGGGAAACTGCCGGGCGCTTTTCTCTCGATCCTGGTGTTCCTGTTGCTTCTGGCTGCCTTTGCCATCCTGGACTGGTACCCCACGGTCAGGAAGCTCGGCCAACTGCGCCGCGAGCGCAGCGACCTGGAGCGCAAGATCAGGGAGTACGACGCCATGGCCGCCAGGTTCGAGTTCCCCGATGCCGGGGAAAAATCGCTCTTTGCCCTAAGCGATGACCAGGTCCTGCGGGCGCTGCCGGGAGTGGACGCCGACGACGCCTGGCCGGAGTTGGCCCGTGCGGACCTGCTGGAACGAGCCAAGGGCCCTGCCGATCCCATTGTGGTCTTCAGCAAGCCGGCGGCATTCGGGTCCGGGCCGCGGGAACTGCTGGATTGGCTCGCGCTCCAGGACCATGACATTCGCCAGGGCTTCAGCGTGGCGGATCGCTTGGTCAGCGTATTCCCGCCGGTTCTCGCCGCCAGAGATCGGCTGGCCAGCCAGCCTCTGGGGATCGCCTTGCAGGCCCCGCTTGCCGAGCTGTTGGACTTCATCAACCACGTATCCTGGGGCGTCGCCCGCCTGGAGATCGTCTGTCTGCGAATGGAAGCCGGCCCCCTCTTCACCCGGGCCTGGCTGGTCTGCCGCGGCAGCTACCTGGCCCGCGAGCCATCCGCATGGCCGGTGAAAACAGAACCAGGCGCTGGCATCAAAGGCCTGCTCGTCGACCCCGATTCGCCCCTGCTGTTGCGCCGGGTCGATCCGCTCCTTGCTCCCCGTGCCGAAAAAAGAGAGCTGCCCAAGAATGGCGGCCCCTGGTAATGCCCATG
>JAQUQF010000071.1 GCA_028749105.1 Acidobacteriota bacterium
CCTGAAGCTCCCGGCCGCATGGATCCTGCCTCCTGATTTCTCCGCCAGTAAAAAATATCCTGTCGTCATTTCGATTTACGGCGGGCCGGGCATGCGCTCGGTCCTCGACGCCTTTCGCCGCCGCCTGGATGCCTATTACCTCGCCCAGGAGGGGATCATTGTGCTGACGGTCGACCATCGTGGCTCAGGGCATTTCGGCAAAAAAGGCATGGACGCCATGCACCGCTCCTTGGGAAAATGGGAGATCGCCGATTACGGGAGCGCCGTCGCCTGGCTCAGGACGCTGCCCTTCGTCGACGGCTCGCGCATCGGCATCACCGGCGGAAGCTATGGCGGCTACATCGCCGCCCTGGCCGTGGCCTCGGCGCCCGACCTCTTTTCCTGCGGCATCGCCGAGTTCGCGGTGACCGACTGGGCGCTCTATGACTCGGTCTACACCGAGCGCTACATGGACCTGCCGACGGAGAACCCCGAGGGGTACCGGCAGGCATCGGTGCTCTCTCATGCGGCGAGCTACCGCGGCGGCCTGCGCCTGACCCATGGCAGCATGGACGACAATGTCCATATGCAGAACACGCTGCAGCTCCTCGACCGCCTGCTGGACCTGGGAAAATCAGCCGAACTCATGGTCTATCCCGGCGAGCGCCACGGCATCAGGGGAAAGAAAGCGGCCGAAGAGGCCATGTCTGCCCTTGATTTCTGGAAAAGGCATTTCTTCGCTGCGCAGGGAGTCAGCCCCGTCGGAACCGCCCCAAAAGAAAAGGCCGAATGAAGCTAACTGTGCTCGATCGCTGTCCCCTGTGCCACGGAAAGCGCATCGTCCGTTTCAAGAAAGGGACGGTGGATCCGCAGGCGCTCGGAAGCGCCGACTTCAAGATCACCGACAGCCACTACGGCTCGCGCTGGACGTTCGATTCCTGCCGCGACTGCGGCTTCGTCTTCGCCAACCCGGTTCCCGACGGCGAGGCGATCGCTGGCTTTTATTCCGCCCTGGCCGACGAGGAGTACAGCCAGGAGGACGAGGGGCGGGGCCGGAACTTCACCCTCATCCTGGAGAGGCTGGGACGACTGGTGCCGCCGAGCTCCTCGCTGCTCGACGTGGGGGCCGCCAGCGGCATTTTCCTGAACCTGGCCCGCGGTGCCGGCTACCGCGGGACCGGAATCGAACCCTCGGCAGCGCTGGCGGCAGACGCCAGGAGGCTCTATGGCCTTGAGCTGTTCCGCGGCACGGCGGAGCAATTTGTCGCCGAGGAAAAATTCGGGGTGGTCACACTTCTTGACGTCCTGGAGCATGTGACCGACCCCAATGCCCTGCTGGCGACGCTGGGAAGCTTTCTGCTGCCGGGGGGGGTGCTGGTCATCGTCACCCCTGACGTCTCCAGCCTGGCCGCCAGGGTCATGGGCGGCCGCTGGTGGCATTACCGCGTGGCCCACATCAACTTTTTCAATCGCCGCTCACTGGAGCGACTGCTGGCGGCGCACGATTTCGAAATTGTCCAGGTCAGGAGGTTCGCCTGGCATTTTTCACTCCATTATCTGCTGACACGGCTGCTGCCTTTCCTGAAGGGCAAGCCTTTACAAAAATCGCTCAAGAAGCTACACTTAAAGCTGCAGTTGTTCGACTCCCTGGAGGTTTATGCCCGAAAAAAGGAAAAGTAGCCTTTACCTGGCTTCATTGCGCCTTGAACGCTGGCCGCGCAGCCTGGCCATCGTGATCGGCTCTGCGGCCACGTTTCTCGTGAACCCCGCGCTCTTTCCTTCGGCTCTTGATCCGGAGTTGGGGCTAAAGCTGCTGCTGGCCTTTGTGCTGACCTGGATGGTCTCCACGGCCAATTACATCGTCAATGAGATCACCGATGCCCCTTTCGACGCCCATCACCCGCAGAAAAAAAACCGCCCGCTGGTGGCCAAGGAGATCAGCGTCCCGGTGCTGTTGGGAGTATGGGTCATCCTGACCGCGGCGGCGCTGGGGATCGCGCGCTTCACTTTTTCCGCAGCTTTCCTGTGGAGCCTGGCGGCTCTGCTGGCGGCAGGGCTCTTCTACAACGTGCCGCCGCTGCGGGTGAAGGACATTCCATACCTGGACTCGACCTTGGAGTCGGCGAACAACCCCATCCGTTTCCTGGTCGGCTGGTACGTGCTGGCGGCGGAATTCCCGCCCCTGAGCCTGCTGGTCGCCTGGTGGGCCTTCGGCAATTTCCTGATGATCGGCAAGCGGGTGGCCGAAAAAAAATTCCTGACCAGCGAAGAAGCCGCTGGCTACCGGCTTTCGCTCGAACGCTACAGCATGGGCGGCCTGGTGGCCTTCATGACGGCCAACGGCCTCCTGTTTTTGGCCATGTTCATCGTTTTCGCCTTAAAGACGGGCCTGAAAACATTCCTCTACGCCCTGCCATTCATCGTCGTTTACCTGGTCATCTTCATGTTCAAGTCCATCCAGGACCGCGATGCCGCCGAGGAGCCCGAGAAGCAGCTGCGGAATCCATTTTTCGCCCTGTATACCCTGTTTCTCCTCGCTGTCTTCGTTATCGCGTTCCTTTTGAGGTGAGGAAATGGATCTCCACATCATCCTCAAGATCCTGCTGGCGGCCATGCTGGGGGGGATCATCGGCCTGGAGCGGGAGCTGGCACACAAGGAAGCGGGCCTGCGCACCAATATCCTGATCGCCATCGGCAGCGCGCTGATCACGGTCCTCTCCTTTAAGATCGCCGCCATGACCCCGGGGGCCGACCCGGCGCGGCTGGCGGCGCAGATCGTATCCGGCATCGGTTTCCTGGGTGCCGGCGCCATCATTCAGGCGCGCTTCGCCGTCCATGGCCTGACCACTGCGGCCACCATCTGGACGGTGGCCGCCATCGGCATCGCCGTCGGCTGCGGCTTCTACCTGCTGGCCTTCATTGTCACCGTTTTCGTGGTCATCGTGCTGACCGTGTTCAAACTCCTCCTGGACTACATCGAAAAGCAGAAACGGAATTACGTCTATCTGATCACCACCGAGGAGAAGGCATCGCTGCTGGCAGCCCTGCGCCACGCGCTGACCGAGCTGAGCATCAAGTATCCCAGCGCCCGCCTGAACCGCCGCAGCGGCAGCTACGAGTTCGAGGTTATTGTCAGCACGTCGGAGAACAAAAACCGTGAATTCCTCGACAAGGTCATGCTGCTCCAGGGGGTGAAAGAGGTCCTCTCCGAGAACCTATGACCGAGCTGCTGCTGGCCACGCGCAATGCGGGCAAAAAGCGTGAAATTGCCGATTCTCTTTGCTCAGGCGCAGTTCTCTTGAGCCTGCTCTCCCTGGACGAGGTCGACGCAGGCGGAGAGGTTGAGGAGTCGGGGAAGACCTTTGCCGAGAATTCCCGCCTGAAAGCCGATTTTTATTCCCGTCTCAGCGGTCTCACCACGCTGGGCGACGATTCGGGACTCGAGGTGCTGGCTCTGGGGGGGCGGCCGGGGGTGCGTTCGGCGCGCTACGCCGGCGCCGGTGCCAGCGACGAGATGCGCATAGAAAAACTGCTGGCTGAAATGAAGGATATCACCGATCGCCGCGCCCGCTTCGTCTCCGCCGTCTGCATCTCGCGCAACGGTTCGCCGCTGGCTTCATTCATTGGGACGGTCGAAGGGGAAATCCTGCGCCAGAAAAGGGGAAATGGCGGTTTCGGCTACGACCCGCTTTTTTTATATCCGCCTTTGGGAAAGACATTCGCCGAATTATCGCTGGCCGAGAAGAATAAAATCTCCCATCGCGCCCGCGCCCTGGCCCAGGCAAGGGAATTCATTTTGAACGCAGGACTGGGCTAGCTTTTGTTTTATCCGGCCGGTCGGACACGTCCGACCTGTCTGACTTTCTTTAAAAAATCTGGAAAAAGTATTATGATGGGCCTGCAGGAGGAAGAATGAACCTGGAGAAATTCATCCGCGATGTGCCCGATTTTCCCAAGCAGGGGATCCTGTTCAAGGACATCACCACGCTGCTTCAGAACGGCGACGCCTTCCGACTGGCGATGAACCGGATGATGAAGAAGTACCGGGGTGAGGAGATCGACAAGGTCGTGGGCGTCGAGGCGCGCGGCTTCATCCTGGGCGGCATCATGGCCTACAAGCTGGGCTGCGGCTTCGTTCCCGCGCGCAAGCCGGGAAAGCTGCCGTACTCCGCCACGCGCGAGGAATATACGCTGGAATACGGGACGAATGCTTTGGAGGTGCATGAGGACGGCATTCTGCCCGGCGAAAAAGTCCTGGTCGTGGACGACCTGCTGGCCACGGGCGGCACTGCGCTGGCTGCCGCCAGGCTGGTGGAGAAGCTTGGCGGGACGGTCGTCGGCATCGAATTCCTGGTCGAGCTCGGCTTCCTGCATGGCCGCGAAAAGCTTTCCGGCTACAAGGTCAACAGCCTGATCGCCTACTGAAAATGCTTAAAGTGCTGCTGCTGCTCCTCCAGATCGCGCCGAATTACAATTACCTGGTCATGCAGCCATTGCAGGAAGCGATCGAGAACGGCAACTTCGCGGCCCTGGCCCCCATCTGCCGGCCAAGCATCGTCGTCAGCCTCGAGGAGCCTTTGGCCCTGCGTGGCGCTCTGGGCCGGGAGCAGTTCATCGACGAGTTTTCCGCCCGCTTTGCCGGACTGGAGACCGAAAAGCTCGAATGGTCCTCGATCCAGGTCGAAGAGAACAACGCCGTGCAGTCGCTGAACCTGATTTTGCGGAGGCGCTTCTCCGGTGCCAGAGCCTACTACAAGCTGATCCTGTTCATGAGCAGCGACACCTCCCCGGGAAAAGAGAAAGAATGGAAGCTCTATTATCTCCGCGGCTTAAAAATATAATCTTCGCCACGCTGGTTGCGGCCCTGGCCGCCGCCGCGCTGTGGATCTCCCTGGTCCCGGCAAGGGAACTTGGGGAAACGGAGGTGCAGGCCCGGATCGAGAAGGACTGCCGGCACATGGAAGCGGCACTGACCAGGGAAGTGCGGGAGTGTCTGCGGCGCTCCGACCGGATAGCGGCCGAATTTGCCGCAAAGCGCTTGTCCGCCGACAGCATGGAGGAAAAAGAGGCGCTGGTCATCGAGCAGGACGGCATCATCACCGACCATGTCGGGGAGATATTTTTTTTCAAGCCGGTCGAATTGCCGATTGGCGGCTGGCAGCTGACGCGCAAGAATGAGAACCTCTTCTTTCAGCGCCGCGTCGGTCCGCGCGAGTATACGATCCGCTTCTTCATGGCCCTGCGCGGCCGCAGCCCGGTGCACAAGGCCGCGGGCTTTTTCTACCCGGTTTTCGACCTGAAATTCTCCGCCCGCCCGTTGCCGGCAGCGCGCAGCGAGTTCTCCTATGACCGGGCGCAGAGACGCTTTTATTGCACCTGGGTCTTCAAGGCGGCGCACGAGCAGTTGCTCCTTTCCCTTGTATTCTCCAGGGAGACTCTGGAGCGGAATTTCGTGCGCCAGCGGAAGATCAGCGCCTACGGACTGGCATTCTTGCTTTTCCTTGTGCTGTTCCTGGCCTGCGGCCGCGGCGCCGCTCCCAGGCTGGTGCTACGGCTCCTGGCTCTCGCCGGCATGGCGGCCACCTCGTGGCTGGCCATCGAGTGGATCGGGGTGCGGGACCTTTATTTCCCCGGCCGTCCGGATGCCATGAGCTCGGTCTTCCAACTCCTTGTCCTGTTCTCCTGCCTTCTGCTCGGAATGGTCATGGCATTGAAAGACGTCCGCGTGAAGAACAATTGGCTGGCCCTGATTGTTTTCAACCTTGCTGTCGTGGCGGCTTTTATCGCCTTCGCCGCCGTCCTGGACGCCGTGGACTTCCCGATTGGGAAGTTCACCCTTAGCCCCGCCTACCTGGGGCTCCTGGCCCTCGTCATCGGTTTTTTCGCCGCGCCCCTGCTGGCGGCATCCCCATTCATCACGCCGGCGCCGTTTGCGGGGATTTGGCCGCTTCTGCTCCTGCAGGCCGTTCTTGCGGTCGCGGGCGCCCGCTGGCTGGGTATTCCGCATCTCCCCCCCTTCCTGCTGGCCCTGGCGTTCGTCATCCTGGTCCTGCGGACACGCCGCCCCTGGGTGCGGGCAATCGTCCCCCTCCTCCTGCTGGCCCTGGCGACCAGCCTTTGGCTGGGCCAGCATTCCCTGCGGCTTAAAAAGGCGTTCGTCAGCGAGAACCTGAAACCGGTATTTTCCAGCCAGGACGACTATGCCAAGCTGGTGGCGCGCGAAATCGTTTACGAGCTGAACTCGCGCGGCATTCCGTTTTCCGCCCTCTTCGATCCCGGCAAGGAAGAGGTTCTGGCCGACTGCTGGAAGAACACCCTGGCTGCGCGCGAGAACATCGCTTCGGGGATCTACGTGGTCGCCGGCGACGGCAGCCTGCTGCACTCCTTTTCCCACCAGATCCCCTACATCCCGCTGAACAAGGAGGACATTTTTCCCTTCTGGCACGTGGAGAACGTCGAGGCCGATCTGTTCGGAAAGAAGGTGCGGCTGGCCGTGGCCACAATCAACGTTTTCCAGGGCGAGCACTTTATGGGTTTCATCATGGTCCAGGTGCTGAACACGGCCGACCTCGTCCTCAAGAGCCGCGAGCCGCAGTCGGTGCTCAGCGCCGACCGCAGGATCCTCGACGCCGGGATCGGATACATCAAACTCGACGAAAGCGGGCGCATCCTGGAAAATCCGGCCAACATCAATGTCCCCGGTCTGGCCGAGCTGACCAGAGGCGGCGGCGCCAGCGACGCCTGGGTCGCATTCTCCTCCATGGGCATCGGTTACGAAGGCTGCGTGTTCAAGGGGGCCGAAAGTACGTCGGTCGTTTTTTTTCCACGGGATACTTTCTTCAACTCGTTCGCGGAATATGTCAAGGTCCTGGGTTTCCTGCTGCTGCTGGCCGCGCTGCTCAACCTGCGCCGCCTGAGGAGATATCCCTGGCACTCAGTTTTCGGATCATTCTCGGTCAAGGTGTTCGCCATCCTGGTTCTCCTGTCCATCATCACAGCGGCCGTGTTCTCGCTGTTCTCGCTGAATTTCAACTCCCAGTCCCAGGAGACCCGGCGCAGCCAGGCAGCTCACCGCCGCGCCCGCTCGGCCCTGACCCTTGTCGACCACTTCCTGTCTGCGGGCGGCGAGATCACTCAGTCCCACCTGTTCCTTCTGGAGAAGGTCCTCGAGAACGACATCAGCGTCTATGAGAACGGGACGCTGCTGTTCACCTCCGACCATGGCAAGCTCGTCCGCTCCGAAATTCCCATCTATTTGGACTCGGGGGTCCTCGACCGGCTGCGCCGCGACAATCAGCAGTTCGAGCTGCGCCGAAGAGGGGAGACGCTGGACCTTTTCTTCAAGACGGCCGGGAACTATGTCTTCCGCATGGAGTTCCCCGGCGAGACTTCCGAGCAGCTGCGCTCGCGCCGCTATTATCTCGATTTCATGGTGACGATCTTTTTCGTCCTCATCGTCATCGGGCTGGCGGCCGCTTTTTTCTTCCGCGACAAGATCCTGGCGCCCATCCACCGCCTGAACCGCGGCATGGCCGACGTGCAGAGCGGCGACCTGCGCCCCCTTGACGGCATCCCGGCCGAGATCGAACTGCGCGATCTGTACCAGGGCTTCAATTCCATGCTGGAGGGGATCCAGGAGCAGAAACGGAACGCCTCCGAGATCGCCCGGATGAAAACCCTGGTCCAGCTGGGGCGGCGGGTAGCGCACGAGGTCAAGAACCCGCTGACGCCGATCCGCCTGTCGGCCGAGCAGATCCAGCGTTCCCTGCAGGACGGCGGCGAGGGCAGCCGGGAAGTGATCGCCAGCGCCGTGCGCTACATCATCGAGGAGACCGAGCACCTGCGGCGGGTGGCGTTCGGGTTTCTGGACCTGTCGAAGCTCGAAGACGTGAAGGCCGAGCCCTTCCGGCTGAATGACCTGGTCGGCGAGGCGGTTGCCCATATGCGCCGGCTCTACCCGCGGGTGCGTTTTTCTTATGATGAAAGCGGGGAGGGGGTCGACGTCGTCGCCGACCGTCAGAAGATCAAGCAGGTGGTCGGCAACGTGCTGACCAATGCCCTGGAAGCCCTGGACGGCCGCGAAGGCGAGGTCGGCGTGTCGCTGGCGCTGGAAGGGGAGTGGGCGCTTGTACGCATTTGCGACAACGGTGCAGGGATGAGCCGCGAGGATCTGGAGCGGATCGCCCGCGAGGAATTCTCCTCCAAGGATCTGGGGACCGGGCTCGGGCTGGTCATTGCCCGCCGCTTCCTGGAGCTGCACCGTGGCGGGTTGGAGATCGAGTCGCACCCGGGAAGCGGGACGATCGTCGTCATGAGGTT
>JAQUQF010000072.1 GCA_028749105.1 Acidobacteriota bacterium
TCTTCATCGGCATCATCATCATGTTCATGTCCACGTCGTAGCCGGCGCAGTTCCACTTGCCGACCTTTTTGGTCTGGCCGTTGGCCGCGACCTTGACCGTCACCTTCATCATGGACATCATCGCCTTGGCTTCCGGCGGCAGGAGCTTGCTCATGTCCAGCGGCAGCGCCGTTTCAACGTAGGACTTGTCCTTGGGGCTGATAATGAACATGAGATTCTTGTTCATGTCCATGATCATGATCTTGTCGCCGGTCTTGTTGACCAGCTGGTTGTTGCCCACCCACTGTTCGGTGACGGCATCCTTGGCCGGCTGCTTCTGGTTCATCATCTCAAAAGCGTCGGTATGGATGTTGGTCTTGATGTAGATGTCGGCGGGCAGCATGAATGCTGCAACGAGTACAATGATCGCAAAAAAGATTGCTTTTTTCATCTTTCCTCCTGTGGAAAACCGATCATAGCCCCGGGGTCCATTTTTGTCAAGTCGAGGTGAAAACTTTCCGGCTGTCCGCAGCGTACAATGAGCTGAAGAGGAAGGAAGGGGTTGGCTTCATTCCTCCCCCCTCTCCCTCCTGAACGCCATCGCGCTTCCTTCCTCTTCCTTTTTCCCAGACCCTGCCCGCGTTCACTTGACACTCATCCGGCAATCGCCCATAATCGGGGCAAGGAGCAGCCATGAAGAGCGACGACGTCACCCGCTATCTGCAATCCATACGCCAGGACGCCTTCTTCATCGACTACGATGTCCTGGAGACCGAACCGTACGACAACAAGGGCAAGGAGACCCGGGTGGAGATCGTCAACCCCGAGTTCACCTCGCTCTGCCCCAAAACCGGTCTCCCCGACTACGGCGCGATCCGCATCACCTACGTCCCCGACAAGCTGATCGTCGAGCTGAAATCCCTCAAGTATTATTTCCTGCAGTATCGCAATGCCGGCATCTTCTACGAAACCCTCACGCCGCTCATCCTGAAGCACCTGGTCAAGAAAGTCCACCCCCTGGAGATGAAAATCGAGGCCGAGTTCACGCCCCGCGGCGGCCTGACGACCAAGGTGGTTTCCACTTACAAGAAATAAACATAGGGTGAACCCAACAGGTCGCGTCTAACGATTTGCCATTTCCGGTTCTGTCGGCTTCGGCTTGGCGCAGTCATTTGCGATTATTTTCAAGGCCAGAACTTCCTGTGTTTCAATGCCATTGATGACCTTGCAGCCAAGGGCGTAGACGATGCCGGCCTTCAAGACATCTCCCCCTTGCGACAAAAAATCGTGGATGCGCGAATGGAGGACTTTGATCCCGAAGTCGTATAGTTTATCCTCGTATTCAATGGTGATCTGGTGAACCTGGCCGATTGCCGGCGTATGATTGGAGAGCAGGCCGAAGCCGCCGACCGATATGTTTTTAATGACAAATGCTTCCAGATTGCGGAATTGCCCCATTACTTCGCGTTCGACTTCAAATTTCCCGGCAATGTCGGTGGCCATGTCAAAGCGTGGCGCCTGCCTGTTGTCATCCATTGCCTGTCTCCTTTTTTATGATTGTGGGCAACGCATTATACCACATGGATACATATTCTCGGAGCCATTTTTTTTCGCTGGCCGACTCCTTAGCATTTTACAATTCCCGGGCCAGCCAGCATTTTTTCCCGCGGCGGTAGTAGAAAGCGGTCAGGGCCGCATTGACCAGAAGAAAGCCGGCGAACCAGGCAACGATCTCGGCCCAGGGAATCGCCCGGCGCGTGAAGAAGCTCCAGTAATATATGGCGACCGGCCGCGCCAGGAACAGCATGCCGCCGACCACGTAGATCATGCTCCAGAGCATGTAGGATATCCCCTGCTTGGAGAGAATGACCTGCTCGGGCGACAAGGGATTGGTCTCATTGGTCTCGATGCCCAGCACCAGTGAGAAAATGGTCAGGAAAACGATGGCCGGAGGCAGGAATATCAGGGCGACGATCCGCGTGAAGCCGTCGAAATGGAGGGTCAGGTCGCCCAGGCCGTAGAGGGCGAAGCCGACGAGGAGCAGCGGCAGCAGGTGGAACCAGAGCTTGAAGCGGTAGAACGCCCCCTTTTCGCAAGGGGAACTGAAGATGTGAACCTGCCCCGGCCCCTCGCCGGGAATGGAGGTGAAGGTGAAGCGCGAGTTCAGGCCGGCGACGATGAAGACCGCCATGATCAGGTTCAGGTAGGAGACGAAGTTCCTCACCGAGGGATGCGGCAAAGGGATCATCTTCATGTTGATGACGAAGACGGCCACCAGCGCGCCCACGATGAGCAATTGGGACCATTGCGCCGGCGTGCGCATGAAGGTCTTCCACTCCTTGCGCAGCAGGGGCCGCATGTCTCCCGCGGGACCATGAGGGCGCCAGCGCGACTTGTAGGTGCCGCGGCCGCCGCGGTTCATCTTGTCGAACAGCGGCAGGTACAGCTTGCGGCGCAGGAAGAAGACCAGGGCCAGCAGGCCGCCCGCCAGCATGACGAAGAGGGCGATGATCTTCCAGTAGGGGGCACTGCGGCCGCCGGCGGCCAGGCTCATCGCCCGCGCCAGCCATGAGAAAGGGAAATAATACAGGGCCTTCAGGTCCAGCGACCCCATGTAGCGCAGCACGTTGTCGATCTCTCCGGGCTCCAGGAAGCGCTCGGGGCGCAGCAGGCGCAGGAAGACCACGATGGACGAAATGAGGATGATGGAGAACACCGAGAGGACCGGCTGCAGGCGGCGCACCGAGAAAAATGCCGGGATGACCAGCCCGAGCAGGTTGCCGGCCAGCACGCCGCAGGCAACGAACAGGAGAAAGGCCAGCAATACCTGCGCCACCTGGAACGCCCCGGGAGCGAACCAGCGGCAGTAGAAGAAGAGCACCGGCAGCGAGAAGAAGACGACCATGGCCGAGCTGTAGACCGCCGTTTCCAGCATTTTCCAGGCAAAGGCGCTGCGGATGGGCATGGGGGTGGAAAAAAGGAAATGCAGGTCGCGCGAGATGTAGAACACGTCGAGCGAGCTTAGCAGCGCCGAGAGGATCAGCATCGAGAACAGGGTCATGTAGATCATCATCAGCAGTTTCTCGGCCAGGAAGACCTTGAAGACCAGGGGGAATTCCTCCACTCCCGCCAGATAGGCGAAGATCTTGTTGAAGAAAAAGCCGAGCACCAGCATGAAGAACAGCCCAAGGAGGATAAAGAGGACGAATTTTTTCCTGTCGCCGCGGACCAGGGTGTTGCGCAGCTGGAGCAGCTTAAGCTTCAGCAAGCTTTTCATGGTCGAGCACGGTCTTGAAATAGAACTCCTCCAGGCTCTCCTGCCCGGCCAGTGCCATCAGCTCGGCCAGTCCGCCCTGGACGATGATGCGGCCGTCGACGATGATGCCGATGCGCAAGCAGACCTCCTGCGCCAGGGTGAGAATGTGGGTGGCGAAGAGGACCGCCGTCCCCTTGCCGGCGATCTCCTTCAGGTGCCGCTTGAATTTTTTCCCCACCAGCGGGTCGATGGAGACCAGGGGCTCGTCGAGCAGCAGCAGCGTGGGCTCGACGGCCAGCGCCTGCGAGATGAGCAGCTTCTGCCGCGTTCCGGCCGAATAATTCTCGACCAGCTCGCTGCGGTACTCCTCAAACTCGAAATAGGTGAAGAAGAAATCGATCTTCTCCTTCCGCCTGGCATAGGGGATCTTGTAAAGGTCCATGAAGAAGTTCAGGTGCTCCTCGCCGCTCAGCTTGGTGTAGAGGAAGGGCTGGTCGGGAACGTAGGCGATGCGCTTCTTCAGCTCGTGGTGCTCGCGGTGGTACAGCTGGCCGTCCATGACGACGGAGCCGCCGTCGGGCGCCAGCAGCCCGGCCAGTATTTTCAAGGTCGTGGTCTTGCCCGCCCCGTTCGGCCCCAGCAGGCCGTAGATCTCGCCAGGGGCCAGGGAGAAGGTGATGTCCTTCAGCGCCTCGCGCTTGCCGAACTTCTTCCGTAGACCGGTTATTTCCAGCATGGGAGGATTGTAGCATATCCATCGAACTCTGGCTTCACCCCCCCATACTCTTCTACAAGGCAAAGGGGAGAACAAATCGTCAACTCATCCCCAACCCCCTTCTCTTGGGAAGAGAAGGGGCAGGAAGCAATCCTATTACAAATCCCCCCTCTCTTCGCAAGAGAGGGGGACACGGGGGTGAGTTTGAGAAAAGACATATTCAAAAAAAGACTCATTCATTCTGGTTTATTTCTCTGTGAACGTCCACACTCCGTCCCAGCTCGGCGGCGGGTTGTCCAGCAGCCAGCGGCAGCGCCTGGCAAAGACCTGGGAAGGAGGATCGTCGGCCCAGGCGGCAAAGAGATCCAGGGCGGCGGCAAAATCGCCGGCAAAGTACAGATGCAGCCCCTTTTCATAATTCGCCAGGGGCTGAAAAATGGCGGCGGGAGCCTTTTCCTTCTCGGTGACGGCCTCGAAAATTTCCTCCGGAACCTGCTTGCCCTTGACGCGCACGCGGTCGAGGCGGCGCAGGAGCATCTCCCCCGCCGCCATGCGGCCGGAGAGCGAGCCGCAGATGACCTTTGTCCCGTACTGCTTGTTGATCCCTTCCAGGCGCGAGGCCAGGTTGACGGCATCGCCGATGACTGTGTACTCGAAACGCTGGCGCGAGCCGATGTTGCCGACGATGACCTCGCCGCTGTTGACGCCCACGCGCATGCCCAGGCGCGGCAACCCCGCCGCGGCGAATTCGTCATTCAGCTCCAGCAGCTTCTCCTGGCAGCGCAGCGCCGCGCGCAGCGCCATGGCCGCCTGGCGCTCCTCGGGCAAAGGCGCCCCCCAGAAGGCCATGATGGCATCGCCCTCGAACTTGTTGACAAAGCCGCCGCCCTCCATGATCACCGCGGTCATGCGCTCGAGGTAGGTGTTGAGGATGCGCACCACCTCCTCGGGCGGCCTCTTTTCCGACAGCGTGGTGAAGCCGGCCAGGTCGGAGAAGAATATGGTGACCGGCTTCTTCTCGCCGCCCAGGTGCAGGCCGTTCGGGTTCTTCATGATCTCGGCCAGCAGCGAGTCGGACATGTAGCCCTTGAAGGCCTTCTCGATGAACTTCTTTTCCCGGCGCACGCGCTGGTAGCGAGTATAGGCGTCATAGCCGGTGCCGGTGACCAATCCCACGAATAACGGGAGAAAATCAAGATCGACGCCCAGGTAAAAAAGGATGAAATTGCCGACCAGGGCCAGCAGAATGACGGCCAGCGCCAGCAGCAGCTGCCACGGCAGCGCCTTGATCCGGGAGAGGAAGAGGTTGAGCACGGCGATCGCCAGCAGCACCAGCAGCCACTGCAGCCAAGGGTCGAGAATACGGATAAAATCGCGCTGCAGCAGGTTGGCCATGGCCGTCGCGTGCAATTCGAAGCCCGATCCGGAGGCATTGACTGGATTGGCGCGGTTGTCCAGCAGGCCGGTCGCCGTGGCCCCGATCACGACGATCCTGCCCTTGAGCTCCGCGGCCGGAACAAGCGGCTCTTCGCCGGCTTCGCGCCTGACCTGGGACTGGATCAGCTCCGAGATCGCATAGGTCCGGAAGCTGTCCTTGCGGTAGAAGCGGAGGTTCAATCCCCCGTCGGCGGCGAAAGGAACCTCCTGCAAAACCAGCCCCGGCTCGGCGTACATGGCCACGGCAAGCGAAAAGGAGGGATAGACGCGGTTGCCGCGCCGCACAAAATGGCGCATGCGCCGGGAAACATGGTCGCGGTCGGGGTCGGCCTGGGCGTTGCCGCTGCCGCGCACCGCCCGCTGCAGGAGCAGCAACGGCTGGGTCACCTTCCCCTCGCGTGCCGGCAGGCGCCGCAAGGGTGGAACCGCAGGCAATGCAAATCGCTCCAGTTCCCGGGCGCCCCCCTCATTTTCGGTGAAAAAAAGCGGCAGGAAGACACGCCCCGATTTTTCCATGGCGGCGGCCAGCTTCTCGTCCTCGCCGCCGTAAAGGCCGGGCTCGCTGAAGACCATGTCGATGGCCACCGCCCGCGCGCCGGCAATGGAGAGATAATCGATGGCCTTGGCGTAGAGGCTGCGCGGCCAGGGCCAGGTGATGTTGAATTCGCGGCTGTAAAAATCGATGCTCCCCTGGTCAATCTTGGCCAGGACAACGCCCGACGGGGCCGGAGCAACGCACAGGCGCACCTTCTGGTCATAGATCTTCGCTTCGAACAGGTAGGAGAGCAGGCTGCCCGCGGCAAAGGTGCAGGCGAAGATCAGGGCCGTCGACAGCCAGAAGCGCTTCAAGCTCAGCGGTCTGGGGCGAGTTGCTCGAAGCGGGCGTCGCGGATCTGGCGGCCGTTTTTATCGGCGGAGCCAATGCCCCCGGCAACGTAGTCGATGCGCTTGGCAGCCGACGGGTGGGCCGAGAAGGCCTTGATTTTTTTCTTCTCCACGGCCTTGATTTTTTCCAGCATGTCCAGGAGCGCCTGGGAATCGTAGCCGGCGGCCGCCAGCAGCTTCAGCGCCCCGAGGTCGGCGTCCTTCTCCTGCGAGCGCGAGTATCCCTTCTGCAGCAGCGTGCCGCTGATGTCCATGACCGAATCCTGGAAAATGCCGAGGGCGCCGCTGCCTGAGCCCACCGCTTCGCCGGCAGTGAACGTTCCCAGCGCCTTCAGCCGCTGCGACTGGATCGCCTTCAGCGGGTCCTTGGCCACGATGTGCTGGATCTCGTGGGCCAGCACGGCTGCCAGCTCATCCTCGTCGGTGGCCATGGAGACGATGCCGCGGGTCAGGAAGATGATGCCGCCCGGGGCGGAGAAGGCGTTGGCCTCCGGAGTGTCGAGCACGGCGAAGTGGTAGCCGCCATATATCTCGGGCCGCTGTGACTTGAGGACAAGGGCCCGGCCCACCAGGTTGACATAGCCCGTGAGCTTGCCGTTCTTCCACAGCGGATACTGGCCGAGGATGTTGGCCGCCACCGCCCGGCCGATATGGTACTCCTCTTCTTCGTTGATCTTGTGGGCGGCACCGGCGATGAGCTTCACCCCCTTCTTGGCCTTGCTGATCTTGCTCAGATTGACAGGCGGCGCCCAGGAGATTAGCAGGGCGCACAGCGCGATCGGGATCAGTTTTTTCATTTCAGCCTCCCGTCGCGGATGAAGCCGGCCAGCGCCGGCGAGGCGACATCCTGGTCCATGACCCAGCCCAGGTCGGAGAAGTTGTAGCCCTTGCTGCCGCGCAGCTTCTTCTCGTTGGCCTCGTCGAAGCCCTTGGCGGCCAGCGCCAGTTCATCCTGGCTGGCCCCTTTCTGGCCCGGAGCGATGCTGCCCAGCGTCACCTTGCTCTCGCTGACCGCCGTCTGGTGGACATACCCCTTCACTCCGTTGGCGCTGCGCACCAGGAGCCAGCTCCCCTGTGTCTCGAGCAGCTCCAGCCGGTTTCCCTTTTGGAGAGGGGAAACGCTGGCGGAGAGGAAATCAGGCCTGGACAACAGGTTGGAGCGCAAGACATGGACCACAAGGCCTTTCCCGGCCAGCAGCAGCAGGGATAAGGCCAAAAACCCAAACAGGAACATTTTTTTCTTCATTGCCCCACCTCGGAAATAAATTAAATTTAAATCATCCCGGGATTGCAAGCGGCATTGCCTGGAAATGGTTTTCTTTTTTTGACTATTGCCCGCGAAATCCTTACAATCACCCGAATGCAACGAATGCGAATTGCCTTGGGGCTGATGTTCTTGTGCCTGGTGCTGCCCGGTCAGCAAGTGGAAGACCTGGGACTCAGCACGGAACAAATGGAGGACAAGCTGCTCTCATTGGTCAATCGGGAAAGGGGCAGCCGGGGGCTGCCCGAACTGCGCTTCGACCCGCTGCTGCGCGCCATGGCCCGCGCCCACAGCCGGAAAATGATGCATGAGAACAAGCTCGCTCACGATTTCCCCGGCTATGAACAGATCGACATGCGCGCAGCCAGGAGCGGTCTGTATTTCAGCAAGATCGGCGAAAACGTGGCCAGAAGCGAATCGTTCGTCGTGCGTTTTTTTCATGAAGCGCTGCTGGCCAGCCCCGAGCATCGCGCCAACATTTTGGACGAGGATTTCACCCACCTGGGCGTCGGGATCGAAAAGAGCGCGGCCCCGTCGGTGCGGGGCGGTGCGGCCCCGTCGTTGCGGGGCGGTGCGGCCACCTATTATGTCACCCAGGAATTTGCCGATCTGATCGCGCCTCTTTCACAGCTGGAAGTGGAACGCGAAATGGAGAAAAAACTGGCCATCCGCTTCCGGGGCAGCGTCGATCTGCCCGAAAGCACGGCCGCCGA
>JAQUQF010000073.1 GCA_028749105.1 Acidobacteriota bacterium
CATGTACAACTCCTCCATCCTGGCCAAGCTGATCACCAAGGTTATGCACAGCGGCAAGAAAACAATCGCCCAGCACATCGTTTATGGGGCCATGGACACGATCCAGGAAAAGCTGAAAGAGGACCCGCTGAAGGTGATCACCAAGGCCATCGAGAATGTCCGGCCTCAGGTGGAGACCCGCTCCCGCCGCGTCGGCGGCGCCACCTACCAGGTGCCCATGGAGGTGCGCAAGGAGCGCTCCTACTCGCTGGGCATCCGCTGGCTGGTCGACAACGCCCGCGAGCGCGGCGGCCGTTCCTTCCGCGAGAAGCTGATCGGCGAGATCATGGACGCCTACACCGAGAAGGGCGGGGCGATGAAGAAGCGCGAGACGGTGCACAAGATGGCCGAGTCCAACCGCGCCTTCGCCCATTACCGCTGGTAGACCGGAGCCTCTCCAAGGTGAAATGAAATGACAACGGTTCCGGTGGACAGAATTCGCAATATCGGCCTGATGGCCCACATCGACGCCGGTAAAACCACGACCACCGAGAGAATTCTGTACTACACCGGAGTGACTTACAAGATGGGCGAGGTCGACGATGGCACCGCCGTCATGGACTGGATGGAGCAGGAGCAGGAGCGCGGCATCACCATCTCTTCCGCCGCCACCACCTGCTTCTGGAACGATTACCGCATCAACATCATCGATACCCCCGGCCACGTCGACTTCACCGCCGAAGTGGAGCGCTCGCTGCGCGTCCTCGACGGGGCCGTTATCGTCCTTTGCGGCGTGGGCGGTGTCGAGCCCCAGACCGAGAAGGTCTGGTATCAGTCGACCAAGTACCACATCCCCAAGGTCGCCTATGTCAACAAAATGGACCGTGTCGGCTCTGATTTTCACGACGTGGTCGCCCAGATCGAGGAAAAGTTCAAGGTAATGGCCCTGCCCCTGCAGCTGCCCCTGGGCAGCGAGGAGTGCTTCTGCGGAGTGGTCGACCTCGTCGCCATGAAGGCCTACCGCTACAGCGGCGAGCTGCCCGGCGCCCCGGTCGAGACCGAGGAGATTTCCGGGGAGCTGCGCGACGAGGCCCTGCTGCACCGCGAGCACCTGGTCGAGCGCCTGGCCGAGATGGACAACGAGGTCATGGAGCTGTTCCTGGAGAAAAAGGAAGTTCCCGGCGCCATCCTGAAGCGGGCCGTGCGCACGGCCACCCTGAGCCTCAAGGCCGTTCCGGTGCTGCTGGGCTCATCCTTCAAGAACAAGGCCGTGCAGAACCTGCTCGACGCCGTGGTCGACTACCTGCCGTCTCCGGCCGACAAGCCCGACGTGACCGGCTGCGACCCCAAAAGCGGCCGCATGCTGAGCCGCAAGCTGTCCGATTCCGAGCCCATGTCGGCGCTGGTTTTCAAGATCATGAGCGACCCCTACGTGGGCCAGCTGGTCTACTTCCGCGTCTACTCCGGGGTGATCAAGGTCGGCGCTTCGGTTCTCAACAGCCGCCGCGGCCAGAAACTGCGCGTGGCCAAGCTGCTCAAGATGCACGCCAACAAGCGCGAAGAGGTCGAAACCGTCCATTCCGGCGACATCGCCGCCACCGTCGGGCTGAAGGATGTCGGCACGGGCGACACCCTCTGCGACGAGCGCCACCCCATCCAGCTCGACACCATCCAGTTCCCCGAGCCCGTCGTGCAGGCCACGATCGAACCGCGCCTGACCGCCGAGCACCAGAAGCTGGATGAAGTCCTGGCCAAGCTGGTCAGCGAGGACCCGACGCTGAAATCCTACGTCGACTCGCATACCGGCCAGGCGATCCTCTCCGGCATGGGCGAACTGCACCTGGAGATCATCCAGGAGCGCATCAAGCGCGAGTTCAAGATCCAGACCAAGCTCGGCAAGCCGCGCGTGGCCTATTACGAGACCGTGCGCCAGGAGGCCCGCGGCGAGGAAAAATACGTCAAGCAGTCGGGCGGCAAGGGGCAGTACGGCCATGTGGTCCTGGATGTCAAGCCCTTCGCCGGCGACGGCAAGTTCAAATTCGCCAGCAAGATAAAGCCGGGGATCATCCCCAAGGAATTCTACCCGGCCATCGAACAGGGGGTTCTGGAAGCCATGGACATCGGCGTCATCGCCGGTTTTCCCATTACCCACGTCGAGGTCGACCTGGTGGACGGTTCGTTCCACGAGGAGGATGCCACCGAGCTGGCATACAAGATCGCCGCATCCATGGCCTTCAAGGCCGCCTTCCGCAAGGGCAGCCCGATCATGCTCGAACCCGTCATGAAGATCGAGATTGCCGTTCAGGACGAATACCTGGGCGAGGTGATGGCCGATTTCAACTCCCGCCAGGGCAAGGTGACGCACATGGATCTCAAGAACGGCCTGCACGTCATCGACGGCCAGGTGCCGCTCGCCCTCATGTTCGGCTATGCCAAGGCCCTGCGCACGCTGACCCAGGGGCGGGGCAACTATTCGCTGGAGTTCCTCAAGTACAGCGAGATGACCGAAGAGATGATGAATGAAGTATTGAAGACCCAGCTGGGCATTTATACGACGAATTAGGAGGCAATGATGGCAAAAGAGAAATTTGATCGTACGAAGGCGCATTTGAATATCGGGACGATCGGGCACGTGGACCACGGCAAGACGACGCTGACGGCGGCGATCACCAAGGTGCTGAGCAAGGTGAACGACAAGGTGAAGTACCGTGATTTCTGGAGCATCGACAACGCGCCGGAGGAGAAGGAGCGGGGCATCACGATCAACATTGCGCACGTGGAGTACGAGACGAAGGAGCGGCACTACGCGCACATCGACTGCCCGGGCCATGCCGACTACGTGAAGAACATGATCACGGGGGCGGCGCAGATGGACGGGGCCATATTGGTGGTATCGGCGGCGGACGGGCCGATGCCGCAGACGCGGGAGCACATTCTGCTGGCGCGGCAGGTGAACGTGCCGGCGATCGTGGTGTTCATGAACAAGTGCGACATGGTGGAGGACAAGGAGATACTGGACCTGGTGGAGCTGGAGATCCGCGAGCTGCTGACGAGCTACGGTTTCCCCGGGGACGAGATACCGGTGGTGCGCGGCAGCGCCCTGAAGAGCATGGAGGGCGACGGCAACCCGGACGACGAGTGGAACAAGCAGATCATGGCGCTGATGGACGCGGTGGACCGCTACATCAAGCTGCCGGAGCGTCCGATCGACAAGGCGTTCCTGATGCCGATCGAGGACGTGTTCACGATCAGCGGCCGGGGCACGGTGGTGACGGGCCGCGTGGAGCGCGGCATCGTGAAGGTGGGCGAGGAAGTGGACATTCTGGGCATCCGCGAGACGCGCAAGCGCGTGGTGACGGGCGTGGAGATGTTCAAGAAGCTGCTGGACGAGGGTCGGGCGGGGGACAACATCGGTGTGCTGCTGCGCGGGACGGACCGCGAGGACGTGGAGCGGGGCATGGTGCTGGCCAAGCCGGGGTCGATCACGCCGCACAAGAAGTTCAAGGCGGAGGTGCTGGTGCTGAGCAAGGAAGAGGGTGGGCGGCACACGCCGTTCGTGACCGGGTACCGGCCGCAGTTTTTCTTCCGCACGACGGACGTGACCGGCTCGGTGACCCTGCCCGAAGGGGTGGAGATGGTCATGCCGGGTGACAACGCCAACCTGAACATCGAGCTGATCATGCCCATCGCCATGGAGAAGGGGCTGAAGTTCGCCATCCGCGAGGGCGGCCGCACCATCGGCGCCGGCAGCGTCACCGACATCGTCGAGTAAGCCATGGCCAAAAGCGACAAGAGGATCAAGTTCGGGCTGAAATGCTCCGACTGCTCCGAGAAGAATTATTCCTCCATGAAGAACAAGCAGAACACGGCCGACAAGCTGAACGCCAATAAATACTGCCCGCGTTGCCGCAAGCATACCCTGCACAAGGAGGTCAAATAGGTCAGTAGCTCAATGGTAGAGCACCGGTCTCCAAAACCGGGGGTTGGGGGTTCGAGTCCCTTCTGACCTGCATGGATAACATGGAAAAGGAAAAGAATATATTCAAGCGCATCGGCGCCTACCTGCGGGACATCCGCGGCGAGATGAAGAAAGTCACCTGGCCCAGCAAGGATGACATGATCAAGACCACCATCGCCGTCATTGTCATCTCGCTGTTCTTCGGCATCTACCTGTTCGGGGTCGATTTCATCTTCTCCCGCATCTTCCAGCGCATCGGAAGTTTTTTTAACTAATAGGAACGCACGTTCATGAACTGGTACATCATCCACGTTTTTTCCGGGGCCGAGGAGTTCGTGGTCAAGGCCCTGAACGAGAAGATCAACAAGTATGCCATGCAGGGCCAGATCGAGGAGATCGTCATCCCCAAGGAGAACGTCATCGAGATCCGTGACGGCAAGAAGGTCGTCAGCGAGAAGCGCTCCTTCCCCGGCTACATCCTGGTGAACATGGAGATGAACGACAAGAACTGGTACTTCGTGCGCAATACGCCCAAGGTGACCGGCTTCGTCGGCGCCGGCAAGAAGCCCAAGCCGCTGTCGGAAAAAGAAGTGGCCACCATCCTCAAGCACATCGAGACCACCCAGGAAACGCCCAAGCCCAAGTACCACTTCGATGCCGGCGAAGCGGTGAAGATCATCGACGGCCCCTTCATCAATTTCAACGGCGTGGTCGACGCCGTCAATGAGGAAAAAAGCCAGCTGAAGGTGACCGTGACCATATTCGGCCGCGCCACCCCGGTGGACCTGAATTACCTGCAAGTTGAGAAAATATAGGAGAAACACCCATGGCAAGCCCAAAAATCAAGGCGGTCGTTAAGACCTTCCGGCTGCAGCTCCCCGCCGGCAAGGCCACGCCCGCCCCTCCCGTCGGCCCGGCTCTGAGCCAGCACGGCCTGAATATCATGGAGTTCGTCAACCAGTTCAACAAGATGACCGCGAAGCTGGAAGACGACATGATCATCCCCGTGGACATCAATGTCCACGCCGACAAGACCTTCACCCTCAAGCTGAAGACCCCGCCCGCCGCCTACTTCCTGAAGAAGGCCGCCGGCGTGCTGAAAGGTTCCGGCGAGCCCAACAAGAACAAGGTGGGCAAGTTGACCCACAAGCAGGTAGAGGACATCGCCAGGGCCAAAATGGAGGACCTGAACACCAAGGACCTGCAGCAGGCCATTCGCATCATCGAGGGCTCGGCCCGCAGCATGGGCCTGGAGATAAAATAATGTCCAAACGCGGAAAAGCATACGTCAAAGCCAAGGAAAAGGTAGAGGAGCGCGCCTACCCCGTCAGTGAGGCCGCCGCCCTGCTCAAGGAAGTCAAGACCTCCAAGTTCGACGAATCGGTGGACGTCGCGGTGCGCCTGTCGGTCGACCCCAAGTACCCCGAACAGATGGTGCGCGGCACGGTGGTCCTGCCCTTCGGAACGGGCAAGGTCAAGCGCGTGCTGGTCATCGCCGCCGGCGAAAAGCAGAAGGAAGCCAGCGAGGCCGGCGCCGATTTCGTGGGCGGCGAGGAGATCGTCGAGAAGATCCAGAAGGAAAACTGGTTCGAGTACGACGTGGTCATCGCCACCCCCGACATGATGAAGAGCGTCGGCCGCCTCGGCAAGGCGTTGGGCACCAAGGGCCTGATGCCCAGCCCCAAGGCGGGGACGGTGACCTTCAACGTCAGGGACACCGTGTCCGAGATCAAGAAGGGCCGGGTGGAATTCCGCGTCGACAAGGCCGGCATCATCCACTCCACCATCGCCAAGACCTCGTTCGAGGCCGCGAAGATCGCCGAGAACGCCAAGACCCTGCTCGGCGCCATCCTCAAGGCGCGGCCGGCGACCCTCAAGGGCCGGTACGTCAAGAGCGTCTTCATCTCTTCGACCATGAGCCCCTCGATCCGGGTCGACATATCCGAGCTGGAAAGCTAGGCACAGGAGAACACAATGGCAAGCGCTAAGATACTGGAGAAAAAGAAGAAGACGGTGGACGCGCTGGGCGACATCTTCAACAGCAACGGCGTCTATCTCTTCGACTACCGCGGGCTGAAGGTTTCCGAAATGGGGAACCTGCGCAACCGCGTCAAGGCCCTGGGGGCCAATGTCAAGGTGGTCAAGAACCGTCTGGCCATCAAGTACTTCGAGAAGGAAAAAACGGCCGTGGGCCGCGAGCTGTTCAAGGGGCCGCTGGCCCTGGCCTACAGCAACGAAAAGTTCGTGGAGACCGCCAAGGTCCTGGTGGAGTTCGAGAAGGAGAGCAAGAAGATCAAGATCATCTCGGGCTTCATCGAAAAGAAACTGGTCAGCGACAAGCAGGTCGCCGAAGTGGCCAAGCTGCCCGGCAAGGAGCAGCTGCTGGCCCAGCTGCTGTTCTCCATCGGCATGCCGCTGCGCCGCTTCGGTTCGGCGCTGTCGTCGCCGCTGACCCACATGTTGGTGTGTATGAAAAATCTGCAAGATAAAAAAGCCAAAGGAGGGCAACTATAATGGCCGAGATCAAAAAGGAAGAATTTTTCAAGCATTTGGATAATCTGACGGTCCTGGAACTGGCCGATTATATCAAAGAGTTTGAAAGCCGGTACGGCATCAAGGCGGAAATGGCCGCCGTGGCCGCCAGTGGCGCCGCCCCTGCCGCAGCCGCCGCAGCTGCCGAAGTGGAGGAGAAGACCGACTTTGAGGTCGTTTTGAAGACCGTGGGCGACAAGAAGATCAATGTGATCAAGGTCGTCCGCGAAGTGACCGACCTGGGCCTCAAGGAGGCCAAGGACGTCGTGGACAAGGCCCCGGCCTCCGTCAAGAAGGGCGTCTCCAAGGAAGAAGCCGAAACCATCAAGAAGAAGTTCGCCGAGGTAGGAGCCGAGATCGAGATCAAGTAGTCGATGATTTTTTTATTGCCTTACTAAAAATAAAAAAATTAAAGGACAGGTATGCAAACAATTAACAAGTACGTGCAACGAATCAGTTTCTCCCGTATTTTCAGCCCTGTCGAAGTACCTGACCTGCTCGAGATCCAGAAGCGATCCTACAAGACTTTCCTGCAGATCGACCAGCTTCCCGAGAGCCGCAAGAACATCGGCATCCAGGCCGCCTTCAAGTCCATCTTTCCCATCTCCGATTTCAAGGAGACCGCGATCCTCGACTTCGTCTCCTACTCCCTGGGCGACTGGGTGTGCAAGTGCGGCGCCCTGCAGTCGATCGAAAACTCGATGCCCGTCTGCAGCCGCTGCGGCGCCGTCCTCTCGGCCGAGAGCGAGACCGGGAGCGATTCGGTGTGCAGCGAGTGCCACGAGAAGGGGACGGTGCGCTACAAGACCTGCGACCTCTGCGGCGACCGCGTGCGCCTCAAGATGCACAACACCCCCGAGGAGTGCCTGGACAAGGGCTTCGATTATTCCATCCCGCTGAAGGTCAAGCTGCGCCTGGCCCTGTACGGCGAGAACAAGAAGGGCGAGCGGGTCATCCGCGACGTCAAGGAGCAGGAGATCTTCTTCGGCGAGATCCCCTTCATGACCGACAAGGGAACCTTCATCATCAACGGCACCGAGCGCGTGTGCGTCTCCCAGCTGCAGCGCTCCCCCGGCGTCTACTTCATGCCCGGCAAGTCGCGCGGCGAGTACACGGCCAAGATCATCCCGGCCCGCGGTGCCTGGATCGAGCTGGAGGAGAAGCTGAACCTGCTGCAGGTGCGCCTGGACAAGAAGACCAAGCGCATCAACATCACCACCTTCCTGAAGGCCATGGGCCTGGCCGACGACGCCGAGATCCTGAAGCGCTTCTACACCATCGTCTCGGCCAAGGTGCAGAACGGCATTTTCTATTTCCAGAATTGCCGCTTCGTAAAGGACAGCAAGCTGACCGCCCCGGTCAAGGACGCCAAGGGCAACGAAGTGTTCCCCGCCGGCACCAAGCTGACGCTCAAGCACGTCAAGGACCTGGAGAAACTCGGCATCGAATACGTGCCGCTGGACATCGAGCTGTTCGAGGACATGTACGCCGCCGCCGACCTGGAAGGCGCGCTGAAGCTCAACGAGAGCGTCGGCACGGCGCAGATCAAGAAGCTGCGCAAGTTGAACTGCGAGTTCAAGGTCTTTTTCCCCGAGAGCGAGGAAGAGGAGTTCGGTCCCATGCTGGCGTACACCCTGCGCAAGGACAAGAAGCGCAAGGACGCCGAAAACGCCGACAAGATCGCCGTCAAGTCCGAGAGCGAGTCCGAGGACAAGGTGACCAAGAACCAGGGCGACGCCTACATCGAAGTGTTC
>JAQUQF010000074.1 GCA_028749105.1 Acidobacteriota bacterium
ATGAGGTCGCCGGCGGCGCGCGAAGGAGATGAGTGTCGTTTCACGGTCATGGCGATTCAAATTATACGGTCATGGCGGATGATTGACAAGCGGGAAAAAATATGATATTTTTTATCTTTAATGGCCCCTTAGCTCAATTGGCAGAGCAATTGACTCTTAATCAATAGGTTGATGGTTCGATTCCATCAGGGGTCATCTGAAACTCAATGCCCACAAGGGCTTTTGCATAAAGTCGAAAAGTTGAAGAAAAGTTGGCGTTATTCTGAAATTTCCGATTGAATTCGCGCGGCGTATTTTATACCATGTGCCAAAGGAATACGGCATCCATGGAACAAAAACTGACCATCCAGCGCGTGACCGACGCCAAGCTGCGCCGGGAATTCATCATGTTCCCCTTCCGCCTCTATCGCGGCGACCCCTGCTGGGTGGCGCCGCTGATCGGCGATGAGAAGAAATTCCTGTTAGCCCGCAGCAATCCCTTCCTGAAGGACAACCCGATCGAGCTCTTCCTCTGCCGGCACGGAAATGAGACTGTGGGGCGCATCGCTGCCGTCCTCAACCGCGACCACCAGCGCCAGCACCATGACCGCTGCGGCTTTTTCGGCATGTTCGAGTGCGTCAACGACGTGCAGGCAGCCGATATGCTGATGCAGGCTGCCGCGTCATGGCTGAGGGAAAACGGCTGCGACACCCTGCGCGGCCCTACCAGCTTCTCGGTGAACGGCATCGCCGGCCTGCTCCTTGACGGCTTCAAGGCGCCGCCCGTGGTCCTGATGGCCTATAATCCCCCCTATTATCGCGAACTGATCGAGGGACTCGGCTTTCACCAGGCCATGCGTTTCTTCGCCTACGAAGTGTCGCGGGAGACCATCCGCTTTCCCCGGGCGATCGGGCGGCTGGAGGAGCGCCTGCGCGACAACGGCATCCGCATCCGCATCTTCGACCTCAGGCAGGCGGAGCGCGACATGGCTATTCTCATTGATCTCTTCAACAAAGCCTGGGCCGACAACTGGGGATTCATACCGACGACGCTCGCCGAGGGGCTGGAAGATCTCAAGAAAATGCGCCCCGTCATCCGCCCCGACCTGATCTTCTTTGCCGAGAAGGAGGGGCGGCCGGTCGGCTTCTCGCTCTCGGTGCCCGACATCAACCAGGCACTCCGCCCCCTTGGCGGGCGCCTGTTCCCGTTTGGCTGGCTCCAGTTGCTGGGCAGCCTCAAGAAGATCGACGCGATTCGCGTCACCCTGATGGGCGTTCTCAAGGAGTACCGCCAGCTGGGCATCGACCTGGCGTTCTACAGGATGACCGCCGAAAACGCCTACCGGCATGGCATATACAAGGCGGAGATGTCCTGGATCCTGGAGAGCAACGAGGCAATGAACCGCGTCCTGCGCCATATCAATGCGCAAGTGACCAAGACCTACGCCCTCTATGAGAAGCCGATCGCTTGAGCACTCCGGCGACTATGTCCATCCTTGAAAAAAAGGCGCGAAACATGGTAATATGGGCCCTGGAGAAAAAAATGGCCTCCGACATGGACGAAAAAGCCAGGAATGAGGTCGCCGCGCTGAAGGAACGCCTCCGCGCCGACAAGGACGCAGCGACCTCTCTCGAGGATCTGGCCGGCGCCCCGATCCAGCACCACTTCCCCATCGATTTGTGGTCCCTCTCCGACAGCGAGCTGGACAACGAGATGGGCAAGCGCCTTTCGTTTTTGAATGAGGACATCGACTGCCGGCCGACCGTGGAGATCGCTTCGCATCGCCGCTTCATCGGTCCCTTCATCGTATTCTGCAAGAAGCTGCTCCTCTGGGCGATGCGGCCCTATACGAACTCGCTGTTTGTGCGCCAGAACCGCTTCAACGAGCAGCTGGTGGCCTTCCATCTGGCCTCCTTCATCCGCTTCCGCCGCCTGGAGGAGAGGGCAAAGCGCCTGGAGAAGCTGGCCGGCGAAACCCTTGAAGGCGGCGAAGACGAAGTCCCCGCCGTGCGGCATGACTAAGACCGCAGCCGCTGCCTCCATGTCTTCCGGCAGGGATCTGGCCAATGCCGCCGCTGACCTGGCGGCGAGATCCGGTCCCCAGGCCGCCTACAACCTGCTGCTGCGCGGTGAAGTCGCAGCCGGCTGGCGCAAGCCCAGCCTGGCTCTCTACGATCACACGCTGCATCTGATCGGCGGCGGCGAAAAGTACGGCTGCACCATGGCCCAGGCCCTGCAGGACGACTTTGACATCACGCTGATCGCCCACCGCCCGGTGTCCACCGCTGACCTGATGAAATGGTACGACCTGGATCTGTCGCACTGCCAGGTGAAGATCATGCCCCTGGAATTTTTCCCCTCCGACGGGCCGATCAACCCCGACCGGGTCTCGGCACGCACGGAGAACCCGTTCCTGGCCGTCAGCCGCGAGAGCGGCAACTACGATTTTTTCATCAACAACAGCATGCTGGAGATGGTCTATCCGCTGGCCAACGTGTCGTTGTTCATCTGCCACTTTCCCGAGCGCCCGAAGGGCCCCTATTTTTATGCCCAGCACTATGGCCATCTCATCTACAACAGCCGCTATACCGCCGAATGGATCGCCAGGAAGTGGGGCATTGCCAACGGCCGCCACATCTATCCGCCCGTGGACATGGAGCCTGCGTCCGGGGATGCCCCGAAGGAGAACGTCATCCTGTCGGTGGCCCGCTTCGAGAGCGGCGGCAGCAAGCAGCAGGCGGAGATGATCGCCGCCTTTTCCCGCCTGCGCGCCATGGCCCCGGAGGCCGCCCGGGACTGGCGACTGGTGCTGTGCGGCGGCAGCGCCTCCCCCAACCCCTACCTCGAGCGCATACGCGCCGGCCTCGCCGCCCAACCCGGGCTGCCCGTGGAGCTGCGGGTCAACATGCCGCTGGCCGAGCTGAAGCGCGAATACGCCCGCGCCTCGATCTTCTGGCATTTCTGCGGCCTGGGCCAGAGCAACCCGGCCAACGTGGAACACTTCGGCATGTCGACGGTCGAGGCCATGCAAAACGGCTGCCTGCCCGTCGTCTTCGACGGCGGCGGCCAGCGCGAGATCGTGGAGGACGGCGTTTCCGGCTTCCGCTTTTCCGGGACACGGGAATTGCTGGAACGGACCGCGCGGGCCATTGGGGACCGGGAGCTGCGCCTGCGCCTCGGCATGGAGGCGAAGCGCCGCGGCGGGGATTTCAGCCGCGCGGTCTTCAATGAAAAAGTCCGGACGCTTTTCTCAGGACTGGCTGAAACCTACGCTTCGGGAGACCCACTGTGATCCCGGCGCCAGGCAGCAGACAAGCGGGCGCTCCACCCGAGGTATCGATCATCATCCTGACCAAGAATTCGCTGGGGGTGGTCAACCGCCTGTTGGACGCCATCCGCTCCCAGGACTTTCCCCATTCCTGTGAACTGATATTCATGGACAACGACTCCCAAGACGGCACCCGCGAGTACCTGGAGTCCGTCCGCGACATTCCGGCGCGCGTCATCCCCGTCGCCGACGGCGCGTTCAGCCACAGCGGCACGCGCATGGAGGCCGCCCGGGCCGCAGCGGGCAGTGTCCTGGTCTTTTTTACTGACGATGTCGTGCCCATCGGCAACGATTTCCTGGCCCGGCTGACCGAGCCCGTGCGGACGGGCCGGACCGAAGCCGCCTACGGCATCTGGCAGATCGATCCGCAGTGGCACGACCCCGTCGACGCCTACATGCACAACGATTGGTACAAGGGCTATGACGACATCGTCGAGCCCATACCCGCTTACTGCTGGGAGAAATTCCCGCCCGAGCTGCGCCGCCGGTTGTGCAACTTTGACAACTGCGCCTCCTGCATCGGCCGGGACACCCTGCTCCGCCTCGAGTTTCCGCCCGTCCCCTACGGCGAGGACATGCTATTCGCCCGCAAACTGATCCTGAACGGCATGCGGGTGGCCCAGGTCAAGGAGGCCAAGTTCTATCATTGGCACAAGGTCAAGACGGGCTACATGTTCCGGCGCATGTGCTATGACTCTTACCTGAGCGTGAAGGAGTTCGACATTTATTACGTCTCCAGGCTGCGCGGCGTGCTCAAGGCCATCGCCATGCGCAGCCTGCAGAGGACCTACTTCGCTTTTTTCAAGATCAGAATGCCGCTGGCAAAGAGATTCTACTGGAGTTGGTACAACTTCCGCACGCTGAGTGCTGATTTCTTCGGGAAATTCGCCGGCATCCTGACCGCCGAGACGGCGAACAAGGGCTTCTCGCCGCTGAAGAGGAGGTTGTTCGCCGCCCAGGAACGCATCGTCGCCGAGATCGAAAAAAAAAGCATCCTGCGCTATTGAAGCCGCCGCGTCAACCGATGCCGTGCTTCTCCTTCATGTATGCGGCCAGGGCATCCTTCCAGGGGGGCATGATATTCAGGTTCAGCCTCTTCAGGTTGGCGTTCTCCAGCACCGAGTAGCCGGGCCGCGCGACCTTGGCCGGGAATTCGCCGGGGGCGGCCCTGTTCAACAAGACCGTGCTTCCGCTCAGGCGGAAGATCTCGGCGGCGAACTCGTACCAGGAGCATTGCCCTTCGGCGGTGGCATGATACAGGCCGTCGGCGGCCCCTTGCTTCAGCATGTGCAGGAGCTGGCGCGCCACGGACTGGGTCGATGTGGGCGTCAGGATTTCATCATCCACCACCCGCATTTCCTTGCGTTCGCGGGCAAGCTTGAGCATCAGATCAACGAAGTTCAGCCCCCCCTTTTCCAGGCAGGGATGGATGCCATACAAGCCGGAAACCCTTAGCACATAATGTTTTCTGGCAATCGCCCGCACGAACAGCTCGCCGGCCAGCTTGCTGGTGCCGTAGGCGTTCAGCGGCAGCGGCAGGTCGGTTTCCAGGTAGGGAGCCGCCTTGGCGCCGTCAAAAACGTAGTCGGTGCTGATATGGACCAGACGGGCGCCGCCGGCATTGGCTGCCCGAGCCAGGTTGCGCACGCCAAGGGCGTTCACCGCGAAGGCCCGCGCCGGGTCGGCCTCACATTTTTCCACCTGGTGCATGGCGGCGGTGTTGACGACGATGCCGGCGCCGGCAGCCGCCAGTACGCGCTGCGCCTGATCGCCATCGCTGATGTCCAATTGGGAAATGGTCAGGGGAACGACGTCATGGCCGTCAGCCAGGCAGGCGGCGACGATGTCCGAGCCCAGCTGCCCGTCGGCGCCGATCACGGCGATCTTCATGATACCGGCCATCGGCGCTTCAATCCTTCTTTTCCAAGCCCCGGAACACCTGGATGTTGTAATAGGCGGGGTTGTCAAAGTCCTTGAACTTGGGCAGGTTGTCCACCAGGTCCTTGATGATCGACTCGACGTCGTGCTTGGGATGGAAACTGAGGACCCGGCGCGCCTTGTCGATGCTGACCTTGTAGTTGCGAAAATCCTGGACGTGGTTGATCTTCAGCTGCACGTCGGCCTTGAGGTGGGTCTTGAGACCCGACTGGACCAAGTCGCCCAGCTCGCCCACCGTGTAGTTGCCCGAGGCGACGTTGAAGATGCCGGAGATGCCTTCGTTGGCCTCGATGGCGCGGATATAGGCGCTGGCTGCGTCCTGGATGCTGAGGATCGGCCTCCAAATGGCCGGATTGTTCACTGTGATCGTCTTGTTGGCCAGGGCCGACTTGAACATGGTGTTGACCACCAGGTCGAGGCGCATGCGCGGGCTGTAGCCGCTGACCGTTCCCTGGCGGAAGGCGATCACCGAAAATCCCTTGTCCTGCAGCTGCATGACTCCCTGTTCGCCCTGAAGCTTGGAGATGCCGTACGGGTAGTTGGAGACGGCGGGCTGGGTTTCGTCGTACAGCTCATTGACCGTGTAGCCGTAGACCGAGCAGGAGCCGGCGTAGATGAAGCGCTTGACCCCGGCCCCCTTGGCCAGGTAAGCCAGGAAAGCGGGAGCGGCGGCGTTGAAGATGAAATTTTTGCTGGGGGAAAACTCGGCCATGGGGTCGTTGGAAAGGCCGGCCAGGAAGATCACCTGGTCGAAGCCGCGCACGTCTTCGGCCTTGAGGTCGAAGATGTCCTTGTGCACGATCCCCACTTCCTTGGGCAGGTGGTTTCCGAACCAGAAGAGGTCGATGACGCTGACCTCGTATCCCCTCTCGATCAGCTTGGGGATGAGCACGGAACCGATGTAGCCGGCTCCGCCGGCGATGAGAATTTTCATGGGGAAACTCCTTCTAGGGCCGATAGGCGAAAAAGTCGGATTCGGGGCTGGCCAGCCACTGCGCCAGCGTGCGCGCCCGTCCGTCCTTCTCGGAAAGCACGGGATTATTCACCGGCCAGCTTATGTCCAGGGCAGGATCGTTCCACAGGATCCCCGACTCGGCCTGGCTGTTGTAGATGCCGGTGCACTTGTACTGGATCTCGGCCACGTCGGAGAGGACGCAGAAGCCGCGGGCAAACCCGGCCGGGGCATAGACCTGCTTCTTGTTCCTGTCCGACGCCTCGATGCCGAACCACTGGCCGATGGTGGGCGAGCCCTTGCGGATGTCGACAGCCACCAGGAAGGCGCTGCCCAGGGTCACGCGCATCAGCTTGCCCATGGGCGGCTGCCACTGGAAATGGAGGCCGCGCAAGACCCCTTTCTGGGAGCGCGAGTGGTTGTCCTGGACGAAATCGGTCGGCAATCCCAAGGCCTGGAACTGGTCGGCGCGGTAGACTTCCATGAAGAAGCCGCGCTCGTCCTCGAACACGTCGGGCTCGATGACCACCAGGCCGTTGAGGTGGCGGGAAGCGATCTTGATCTGCATTGGTTGCTCCTTGGCCGGGATATCTGTTTTCAGTTTATACAAATCAGCGGAAAAGTCAAGCGGGAAGGGGCTCGCAGCCTAGGTTAAAGCTTTTTCAATACCTTGATGCACTCGTTGCGCAAGGATTTCAGCGGCTTCTCCTCGACCGATTCCAGGGCTTTGATGCGCAGCTTTCTCTCCAGCTCGCGGGCGACCTCATCTTCTTGAGTATCGCGGAGGTAGCTGCCCAGCAGCGGCTCCAGGTTCGGGAACAAGGCGCGATTTTCCCCCAACTCCTGAAGGAACATCCTGGGATTGAAGGCGATCAGGCTGCCGAGGATCTTGATCAAGCCCACTTCGAAGGCACCATAGGAGATCGTGTACAGCCGAAAGCCCAGCTTGATGGCATTGGCATTGCCGGAATATATCTCCCCTTCGAGCACACCCAGGTGCTCGGAAATGGAGTTGATGGAGGCGAAACCGTCCTTGATGTCCAGGATCTTTTCCTTCTCGGGAAGCAGGGCGAGCATTTTCCCGGCGCCCTCCTCACTGGGAGCATTGAAATAGGCGTTCCAGGCTTCATCCAGCCCCTTCCAGTCGATTGCGGGCGAGCCGCTCTGCGCACTCAGGATCGTCACCGCCGTCAGCAGCAATCCGAGCGCGCACACTGAAGTCAAACGTCGCATCATGCCGTTCCTCCAGTATGATTTGGAAATTCCATGAGTAAATTATAAACAAAAATAAAACATTTACAACTGCTTTTGAATTTTTTTAATTATTTCAGCGATTACTCGTATTTGACGGCGTCCACGACCGATATGGCGGCCGCCTTGCGCGAAGGGAGCAGGGTGGCCAGGAAACTGATCAGCAGGGACACAAAAACAATCGCTCCCAGGTCGAAGAGGCCGATGTGGAACGGGACGAAGCTGACCTGGTAGATCTCGGGCGGGACCTTGATCAGCTCGTAGCGATTGGCCAGGAAGCAGAAGCCCAGGCCCAATATGACCCCCAGGGCCGTGCCGAGCACGCCGATGACGGCCCCCTGCAGGAAGAAGATCCTGCGGATCTGGGCGGCGGTCGTCCCGTAGGAGAGCAGGATGCCGATGTCCTTGATCTTCTGCATGACGAGCAGGATCAGTCCGGCCACGATGTTCAGCGAGGCCACGACAATGATCAGGGCCAGCGTGAAGAAGAGCACGGTCTTCTCAAGCTTCAGGGCCGAATACAGGGATTGGTTCAGCTCCCTCCT
>JAQUQF010000075.1 GCA_028749105.1 Acidobacteriota bacterium
GCGGCGACATGCCCGGGGCGGTGGAAAGCAGCTCGACCTGGATGTTGGTGACGTCGGGGAAGGCGTCGATGGGGATGCGCAAGACCGACCAGACGCCCATGGCGACGATGAACATGACCCCGATCAGGACCAGGAAGCGCCGGCGCAGCGCCCCGGCGATCAGACGCTCAAGAGTGCCCATGCCCGTCCTCCATGCTCCCCTTGCGCATCTCTGACTTGAGCAGGAAGCTGCCCGACGTTGCCACCTCCTCCCCGGCGCGGAGGCCCGTGAGGACCTCGACCTGGCCGCCAAGCCGTTCGCCGGTCGCGATCTCGCGCCGGAAGAACCGTCTCTCCCCGGTCAGCACGAAGACGATCGAGCGACCGTCGTCGTCCTGCACCGCCGCATCGGGGACAGCCAGGACCGTCCGATTGGCGCCGCCTTCCAGGGCGGCTTCGACGAACATCCCCGTCTTGAGCTTGCCCGCGGGGTTGGCCACCTCGACGCGGCCAGTGAGAGTGCGCGTTTTTTCATCCAGGACATCGCCGACGAGAAGGAGCTGCCCGCGGAAGACCTCCCCCGGGTAGGCATGGGTCCGGAGCTCGGCCCCGGCCCCCGCCTGCAGGGAAGCCATGTCCTCTTCGCGAATGTGCAGGCTGGCCCAAAGGACCGATGGGTCGGCCAGGCGGAACAGGTTGGCACCGAGCTCGACATGATCTCCAGCCAGGACATTGGCTTCAATGACCGTCCCGGCGAAGGGGGCGCGCACCGCCAGCAGCGGCCGCGGCACCCGGGCCGGGCCGATGCTGTCGACCTCGGCGGCCGTAGCGCCGACGAGGAGGAGCCGCTGACGCGCGCTGACCAATATGGCGCGGGCCGCGGGCGCTTCTTCCAGGTCGACGGCGAGCCGCTGCGCCCGCTCCATGGCCTGCAGGTACTCGGCCTGCAGCGACATGTAGTCGGGGCTGTACACTTCGGCCAGGACCTGCCCGGCGCCGACGCGGTCTCCGGAGACAGCCATGACGCGCTCGATGCGTCCCGGGGTGCGTGCGGTGAGATGGGCCAGACGCCGGGCGTTGAACTCGAGCACGCCCGGCGCGGTCACCTGCTTGCGGAAGACATGGCTCGCCGCCTTCGCGGTGTGGATATCGCCGGCGGCCCAGGCCGACGCCGTCAGGGTAATCGAGACGTCCGTCTCATGTTTGGCTTCCGCTGCCTCGCGGCCTGCGTCGACGGCCTTCTGGCCGCGGCAGGCACAGGCGCTGACAGCCAAAACAAACAACAGCGCCCGCAAAATGTGTCTGGATAGGTTGCACATGGTTTTCTCCGTTAGTTTGATTCCTCGCCTGCGACTTCGAGGTCGGCCAGCGCCAGGTTGTAAACATAGATCGCGCGCAGATGCTCCAGCTCGGCAAGGGCGAACGTGCGGTGCAGGTCAAGGAGCTCATAGGCCGAGCCCTTGCCGTAGCGGAAATACTCAAGTTGGATGCGCAGTTCGTCCTCAAGCTCCCGAAGCAGGCCCCGTTCGAACACGCGCACCTGCTCCTCGGCGGCTTTCGCCGCGGAAAAGGCGCCCTCTATGGCCGAGCGCAGGCGCCGCTCACGGCTTTCCGCCTCCAGCCGGGCGTTCTCCAAATCGGCAGCGGCCTCCAGGGCCAAGCCCCTGGAGCGCCCGGGCCGAAGAAAAGGCAAGGTCAGTCCGAGCGTAATCCCCCAGGCGCCGGGGCGGACGCTGGGAAGTGAAAATCCGGCCAGCAGATCGGGACTTCGGCTCAGGCCCGCCAATTTTGCCGCGGCCGCCGCCTGGACTTGCCGCAAAGCAGCAATGCGCAGGGAAGGCAGGGCTGTTCTGGTTTTTCCCCAGCCCCCATCCGGCTCGACGACAAGAGGAGCAAAGGACATCCGCGACGCAAGCTCGATGGGCTCCCCGGCCGGCTTCGCCAGCAGCTCATTCAGCTCCAGCGCCGCCTGGCGCCGCTCACTTTCCTGCTCAAGGACCTGGTTGCGCAACCGGGCTTTCTCGGCCCGGACGCGAAGGACATCGGCATATGCGGCCGTACCGGAACTGTATTTTGCCTGGAGGTCAGCCAGCAGGAGATCGAGACGCAGCGTGGATTTTTCCAGGGAACGGACCGCCTCCGTGGCGAAAGCGGTTTTCCAATAGGCCCGCTTGACATCGGCCGCCACGATCAGCTTGACCCGATCGAGTTCGGCCGCGGCGAGGTCCTCGCCGCTGCGGCCGATCTCCAGCCGCAGCGAACGCTTGCCGGGAAATTCGAAGAGCTGCTCGATCCCCAGGTAGATCTCCGTTTTTTCCTCATCCTTTCCAGAGCCCGGCAGGGGCGCTCCATCGATGCCGGCGGCAAGTTGGGGCTCGGGCCGCGCGCCCAGCTGAAGCGCCCGCCCGCGTGCGGCATTGATCTCAATGCCGGCGGAAAGGACGCGCGGATTCCGTGACAAGGCGATCTCGACGGCTTTTTCAATCGTGAGGCCGTCGGCCGTGGCGGCCGGAGCGGCAACCGTGAAAAGAACCAACAAGGCAGCAACGCAACAATCATGAGAAAATCGGATCATGGTTTCACCTCGGAAGGGGAATTGAATCAAGGAAGAGAGGGACGGCTCAGCAGCGCAGGCGGGAACTGGCGGCCATAGCGGCAAGCAGCGGCGGGGCCGCGGCGCCGGACCTGCCGCGGCGGTGGCTCGCCGGTCGGGGGATCGTCGCACCGGTCATGGCAACGGGCCGCTCATTTGCCGGGGCGGGCCGCCCATATCCATCGGGAGCGTGATGCCGGCTCGCCGCGGCAGTAATCGCGGCGGGAGCTACCAGTTGGATGTCGGTGCAGCCCGCTTCCAGGCAAGGGGCGCCTGGAGCGGCGTGTTGGCAACCGCTGTGGGATGCCGTCTGGCGGCAGGAACAGGAATCGGCGAAAAACTCGATTTGCGGCGGCCGATCCGTTCTGTAACAGATCACCAGAGATGGTAGGTAGAGGCCTAGGACCTGCAGGGCGCAGGCCGAAAAGGCCATTACCAGCCATGGGCGCTGCCGGCAGGCGAGCCGTTTCATTGGTTTCATCAAGGATGTCAGACTATAGCAAAACAGTCCGGACGTGTCAATGATGGTTCCCGGCCTCAGATCGGGCATCCCGACGCATTATGCCTTGCGCGTCATGCCTTTGGCCATCCAGTTGCGGGCCAGCACCAAAGCGATCGGCGAGACCATGGCAATGAAGGCGTACATCAGCCACATGGAGCCGGTGCGCATCGGCAGGCCCAGTTCCGGCTTGGGGCAATAGCGGGCGATGACGTATCCCGAGTAAAGCGAAGTGAGCATCTTGGTCAGGAACCAGGGAAACTGGCCGATGCCCATGTAGAGGCCGGTCTTGCCTTCGGGGGCGATCTCGGCCACCCACTGCAGGAAGCGGGGCTGCCACATGGCCTCGCCCACCGACATCACCAGAATGAAGAGCAGGAAGAGGTAGACGTTCGGCCCCAGGGCCAGGAGGAAGGTCGGCAGAGCCATGACGAAGGTGCCGGCGATCATCATCTTGTAGACGTTGCTGCGCGCGGTCAGGGCGGCGATCAGCGGCGAAAGGACAAAAATGAGGATGGGGTTGAGGTTGGAGAAGACCTCGAAATTGCGGCTGACGCCGGTGCCGGCGAAAGCCCGGTCCAGATAATAAGGGATGGTCAGCCAGTTGTGGGCGAACAAGGTCTGCACCGGGATGAGGATGAAAATGAAAAAGACGAAGCGCCCATCCCGGAAGGGGTGGTCGGGCCGTTGGCGCAGGAATTCCCAGAGGGCACCCAGTACGGCGAAAACCAGGAGCGCATACACGAGAAAGGCGGGCAGGGAGACCCGGCCCAGGCGGTAGAGGATCACCAGCGCCAGAGCCGCAAGCGATAGGGCGATCCAGCAAAGGAACGGCAGGAGCGGGATACGCTGGGTGCGCTTTTTTTCCGGGGCGGCGGCCTTGGCGTCGGCGGCCCGGTTCTCCTCGGCGGTGTTCATCTGCCGGGTTTCGCGGGCCACGCGTTCGACCGCCCGGGCATCGATCTTGCGGGTGATGAGCAGCAGGGTCAGCACGGTGCTGAATAGCATGATGCCAGCGTAGATCCAGAAAACGGCGGCCAGGCCATTGGGCGGGAATTTGCTCGCGAAGGCGCGCCGGGTGCCGGAGGAGATGAAGCCCGACAGGAACGCTCCCAGGTTCATCAGGCCGTAGATCACGGCATAGCCGATGGCGGCCGTTTGCGGGTTGGTATAGCGCTTGACGCCGGCGTAGGCCGCCGGCATGTACAGCCCGTAGGCGACGATGATCAGCAAGAGGCCGCCGGCCATGACGAAGAACATCGCCGAACCCATGCCGCTGCCCAGGGCCAGCATGCCGGAGAAGGCGATCAGGACATAGCCCAGCATCATCACCGCCAGGGAGAGGGCCAGCGAGACGCGCACGCCGATCTTGTCGGAAATGCCGCCGAACAGCAGCATGGCGAAGGTGATGCCGCCGGTGACACCACCGTAGACCCAGCCCGAATGGACATCGCTCAGCAGGATGTTTTCCGAGCAGTATTTGCCCAGGACGGTCAGGAGGCCGAAATAGACCAGCCCTTCAAACACATAGGGGATGTTGACCCCCCACAGCGCCCGCGGCGCATTCAGGAAGGCGGTGAAGGTCGTGGCCAGCTCGTTCAGCGTTTTCTTGATGGCGCCGGCCAGCCCGGCAGGCGGAGTGTCGCTCATAATGATTCCCCCTTTTTCTTCAGGATCTGCAGGTAGAGGACGATTCCGGCCATGCCCAGAGCCTGCAAGAGGACCATCAGGCGGTGCGGCAGCGGATCGACAGGAAAGGGGTGCAGAACGCCGATGATCAGGACCGAGGTCAGCAAGGCCGATGCGGCATAGGCCGCTTTCAGCCCGTTCATTTCGCGGCGGCCGAATACGATCAGGGCGCTCCAGCCCAGGGCGGTGAGGAACACCAGGCAGGCGCTGGTCATCCCCGCCGAATAGGGCGCGGGGCGGTAGAGGAGGAGAAACACACCCAGCGTCAACACGGCGAACAGCACGGGAAAGGCCAGGAACGGCAGCTTTTTCATAGGAATATCATGATAGGAAATTGCCGGAGGAAAGTCAACGCCATGGCCGGCAGTTTACTTTTCACTTGCATTCGCCTATAATTCTTTTGCGGAGGTACGCGTGGAAACCTTGAACATTTTGGGCAAGTTCAGCGGCAAGCGTCTGGACAACTTCCCGGCGATCCAGCACACCAACCTGTTCAAGAGGATCCGGGAGAACTTCCACATCGAGCTGTTCCTCAAGGGCGGCCATACGCTGCTTTCTCCTTGTTACACCGTGCTGCGCGGCGAGGCCTTCCCCGAATTGGCCGGCTTCCTCGCCCAGAACGAAGAGTTCCTGGACAGCCTGAAGGACTTCATCGTCAACACGCTGTACGTCTACAGCGCCGTCATCGAGGAGAACTCCGGCCTCCTGGTCAACGAACAGGACATCGTCATCGGCCGCCTGCGCCACCGCGAACACGACCGCTTCGAGGTCAAGTTCTACTCCCACTACCAGGACGAGCTGGAGAGCGCCTACAACGACAAGATCTACCTCGGCCGCGCCTTCGTCGACCTGAAGAAATTCGAGAAGGAGCACCTGGGACTCCACGAATTCTTCCACTCGATCCTGGAGCAGAACGCCAAGATCCAGGAGCGGGCCATCCACAAGCTGCGCTACTTCGACGACTACAAGAAGCCCTACCTCGACGAAATCGACTACCTGGTCAAGGAGCTCAATACCGAGGCTTTGGAACGGATCAAGCTGATCCCCAAGAGCGACCTGAAGAGCGTTGCGACCGTCACCCTGGTCGAGTGCATCGACCACCTGCTGATCCTGCGCAACCTGATGGTCGAGCTGAAGGATTTTACGGTCGAGTTCGAGAACAAGCTGCGCCTGGGTGAGGAGACCAGCTACGTCAAGTACCTGTTCAAGTTTTCCAAGGACCTGACCAACGGCATCGAGTACCTGAGCAAGCTGTGCTACCTGATCAGCCAGCGGGTCTCCAAGTACCCGCTCGTCTGATGCTCAAGTCCTCACGCTGGATCCGCGAGCAGGCCGAGGCGCACCGCCTGCTGGAGCCCTTCGTCGCCACGTCGATGCGCAGCGGCGTCATCTCCTACGGCCTCGGCCCCTACGGCTATGACCTGCGCCTCGACCGCACCTACCGCCGTCCCGCCGCCGTCGCGGCACCGCTCGATCCGCACCAGGTCAAGGACAGCGACTTTGAAGCCATCAGCGAGGACCGCATCCTCATCCCCCCGGGCCACTTCGTACTGGGACGCAGCGTGGAGTACTTCCGCATGCCGAAAAACGTGCTGGGATTGGTCTTCGGCAAGTCCACTTACGCCCGCTGCGGCGTGCTGGTCAACGTCACCCCCCTGGAGCCCGAGTGGACGGGATACCTGACCATCTCCATCGCCAATTGCGGCAGCCGGCCGGCCGTCCTGCACCCCGGCCAGGGGATCGCCCAGGTTATCTTCATCGAGAGCTCCGACCCGCCGCTCCTTTCCTACAAGGACCTCGACGGCAAGTACAACGGCCAGGACGAGGTCACCGTGGCCAGGATCCAGAAGCCGTAATCAATCGTTCAGATAGCCCAGTGATTTCAATTCCCGCCGCAGGCTTTCATCGAGTTCCCGTTCGCGCCCGCGGGCATCGCGCAGGCGCCGCAGGTATGCCGCCAGCCGCGCATGGAACTCCTTCAGGGCTTGCGGCCGGCTCGCGGCCAGGTTGACCGTCTCGCCCTCGTCCGCGCGGTCATAGAACTCGTAGGCCTGGGGCACCGGCGGGCGGGGAACGAACACGTCCAGCGCTTTCCTGTCGATCATGTTATAGATGAAATGAAAACGGTCGTCGACGAAGGAGACCTTGGCGGGAATCTCCTTGATGATCGGCGAAACGGGCAATGCCACGGGGAGAACCCGCTTTTTTTCCTTCCGCGCATCGCGCAAAAAGCCTTGCGGCGACCCCAGGCCGCTCTCCTTGAGGAGCAGCGACGGGATATCGGCGATGGAGGTCAGGGCGTCGTCCGTTCCGCGCCAACGGCTGCGCGGGAACTTGATCACGAGTGGGATGCGGATGAGTTCGTTGTAGAGGCTGTGCCCGTGTTCCCAGCTGCCATGGTCGTAGAACTCCTCGCCATGGTCGCTGAGCACAGCGATCGTCGCCTCATCATACGCCCCTTTTTTCTTCACGTAATCGACCACACCGCCAACCAGCGCCTGGTCGGCATAGAAAATCGCCGTATCGTAAAGGTCCAGCAGCTCCTGGCGGGCGGCGGCGGGGAGTTCCTTGAAGCATTCGACCCTTTTGTCCTCCAGGAAATTGCCGGGGCCGAGAAGGTTGCTCTCCAGATCGGGGTTGATGGCCGCCTTGAAACGGGCGGGGAACTTGTACGGTGCGTGCGCCTGGTAGGTGTGCAGGAAAACGAACAGGTCCTCACCCCAGGCCGCGTCGGCAAAGCGCCTGAAATTATTCAGCACCCGTTCGGCCGAATCCATCAGGAAGACATCGCCCGAGCGGTCCGAATAGACCTCGAATCCCCGGTGAAAACCGTATTGATCGTCGACGAACCCGCCGCCGGTAAATGCCGCCGTGGCAAAGCCGTTCTTCTGGAACACCTCGGCCAGCAAGGGGTAATCCTCGCCCAGGCGGTCGGTAGGCCCCAGCACGCGATGACCGGCAAGGTCCATGCCGCTGAACAGGGAGGCGTGGGCCGGCAGCGTCCAGCTCGTGGACGAGAATGCCCGGCGGAACACGCGCGCGTCCAGGGCAA
>JAQUQF010000076.1 GCA_028749105.1 Acidobacteriota bacterium
CCCGTGCCGCCAGTAGAGCGCCGCCCCCTCCCGGATCGCCGCCGCCGGCTCGCCACCGCGGGCGAAGGCCAGCGAGAAGATGGCCGGGTTGAACGCCATTGCGGCCAGTCGGCCAACAAGTCCGGTGTTTGCCGCAAGCTCAGGGTTCTCATCCAGGCCCAACCCATGAAGCGCCTGGCGCAGGCGGCGGTTCCAGCGGGCCCAACTGGAATAGGCCGGAAAAAAGCGCCGCGCTTCGGACCCGGCCTGAACGGGAGCCATCCCGGAGAATATGGCAAGCATGATGGCTCGGCGACGATAGAGAAAAAAGTGTTGCCAGGCCAGGACGGTCAGCCAGCCTCCCAGCAGAATCGCTGCCGCCAGGAGCGCAGCCGCTACGGGAGCCGTGATCCTCGCCAGGCGCATGGCAAACAAGGCCAGCCCGAATTCAAGGAGGATCAGCAGTCCGCCGAGAACCAGGGCCGCCGCATGAAACAAGTAGGCGGGAAACGCCCTGGCGAGAGCGGCCAGCGCCTCCTTGAAATTCAGTTCCGACAAGCTCAGCGCTTGCCCTTGGCCTCGATGACCAGCTTGCGGGTGAAGGGGATCAGGCCGCCGGCGTCGATGATCACTTGCCGCGCCTTGGGCATGGGGATCAAGGGGAAGCTCTTGCCCGAGGTCTTGTTGACCACTTGGTCGGCCGTGATCTCCAGCTCGTCGCCCTCATTGGCATCGATGGTGGGACAGATGACCATTTTCAGGCCGAGGTTGATGGCGTTCTGCAGGAAGATGCGCGAGAAGTTGCGGGCGATCACCACGAAGTCGGGCCCCTTCAGGCACGAGGCAGCCTGCTCGCGGGATGAACCGCAACCGAAGTTCTTGCCGGCCACGATGATGCTCCCCTTGGGGAACTCGTTCTTCTTGATCTTGGCGTTGAATTCGGGATAGTCGATAAAGGCGTACTGCGGTGTCTCGGTCGGCAGCACGGTGGCCATGAAGCGGCCCGGGTAGATGATGTCGGTGGAGACGTCGTCTCCCACTTTGAATACGACGTTGGCCATGTTACTCTCCTTTCTTTCTCGGGTCGGTGATGACGCCGGTGATGGCGCTGGCGGCGGCCACGGCCGGCGAACAGAGGTAGACCTCGGCGTTGGGATTGCCCATGCGCCCCTTGAAATTGCGGTTGGTGGTGGCCAGCGCGACGTCGCCGTCTGCCAGCGCCCCCTGGTGCACGCCTAGGCAGGGGCCGCAGCCCGAATTCATGACCACGGCGCCGGCCTCCATGAAGGTGGCAACATAGCCTTTCTTCAGCGCCTGCAGGTAGATGCGCGTTGAGGCGGGGAAGATCAGCATGCGCACGCCCTTGACCACCTTCTTGCCTTTGAGGATCTTGGCGGCGATGGCCAGGTCGTCGAGGCGGCCGTTGGTGCAGGAACCGATGACAATCTGGTTGAGCTTGGTGCCCAGGACGGCCTTGATGGGCTTGACGTTGTCCACCGTGTGCGGACAGGCGATCTGTGGCTGGAGCTTGGAAACGTTGATGGTGATCACCTGGTCGTAGACCGCGTCGGCGTCGGGGCCGAAGATGTCGAGATGCTCATTGACCCCAGCCTCTTCCTGCAAATAGCGTTTCGTTTCGGCGTCGGGTGGGACGATGCCCGAAGTGGCGCCGGCCTCGACCGTCATGTTGCAGATCACCAGTCTGCCCGAGGTGGGCATGCTCTCAATGGCCGGGCCGTGGAACTCGATGACCTTGAAGTTGGCCCCCTCGGCGGTCAGCTTGCCGATCAGATGCAGGATCAGGTCCTTGGGCGCGACGTGGCGCTTGAACTTGCCCTCGCAGACAACCTTGATCGTCCCGGGCACCTCGACGTTCAGCACCTTGCCCAAGGCCCAGACCGCGGCCATCTCGGTAGCGCCGATGCCGAAGGAGAAGGAGCCCAGGGCGCCGTGGCTGGTGGTGTGGCTGTCGGTGCCGACCACGACGTACCCAGGCCGCACATAGCCGAATTCGGGGAGGATCTGGTGGCAGATGCCGCCGCCGTCGCCGCGGATGTCGTGGAACTTGGCGATCCCCTGCTTCGCCACGAAGTCGCGGATCTTTTTCTGGTTGCCTGCCGTCTTCGAGCTTTCGGCGGGCACGCGGTGGTCGAAGATGATGGCGATCCTAGCGGGATCCCATACCTTGGCCTCGATCCCCGTGTCTTTGTAGATCTCGTTGAACTGGTTGATGACCAGGGCGCCGTTCTCGTGCGACATGGCCAGGTCGACCCTGGGTTCAAGCACGTCACCGGCCTTGACCGCGGACTGGCCCGTGGCCTTGGCCAGTATCTTTTCAACCATTGTCATTCCCATGATGGTTCCTCCTTTTTTTATCGGCGCTCAGATCGCGCCTTTTTCCTTCAATGCCTTGATATCGTCATCCTTGTAGCCCAGTCCCTTCAGGATCTCGCCGGTGTGGGCGGAAAGCCTCGGGGGCGGGGCGTCGATCGCCGCCGGGGTCTTGGAAAATTTGGCGGTCAGGTTGAAGAGCTTGATATCGCCGATGCCCGGCTCCTTGACCGTGGCGATCACCTGCCGGTGCTCGCTCTGGGGCTGGAGCAGCGCCTTCTCCAGGCCGTAGATATCGCCGGTGGGGATCCCTTTCTCGTTCAGCAAGTCCACCCAGTGCGCGGTGGGCCGTTGCACAAGTTTTTCCTCCAACAACGGGGTGAGTTGCTTGCGGTTGGCCTTGCGCGTGTCGCGTTCCTGGAAGCGGGGATCGGTCTTCAGCTCCGGCACCCCCAGGGCGTCGGCCAGGTCTTCCCACTGCTTCTGCTGGTTGGCGGCGATGTTGACATAGCCGTCCTGGGTGCGGAAGGAGCCCGAGGGGGCGGCGGTGAAGTTGTCGTTGCCCATCAGCACGGGCTGCTGGTTGCCGATGAGCAGGTTGGCCGCCACCCAGCCCATCAGCGGCATGATCGAGTCGAGCATGGCGATGTCGATGAACTGCCCTTCGCCGCTGCGCTCGCGGTGGAAAAGTGCGGCCATGATGGCGAAGGCGGCGTTGAGACCGCCGACGGTGTCGCAGACCGGGAAGCCGGCGCGTAAGGGATTCAAGCGCTCGTCGCCGTTGACGGCCATGACCCCGCTCAACCCCTGGATGATCTGGTCGTAGGCCGGCTTGAAGGCATCGGGGCCGGTCTGGCCGAAGCCGGAGATGGCGCAATAGATGACCCTGGGATTGATCTGGCAGATCTGTTCATACGAAAAGCCGAGCTTGGCCATGACCCCGGGGCGGAAATTCTCCACCACCACGTCGGCGGTCTCGAGAAGCTTGCGGAAGATCTCCTTGCCCTCCGGGAATTTCAGGTTGAGGGTCAGCGACTTCTTGTTGGCGTTCTGCGCCAGGAAGCTGGTGCCCATCAGCTGCTTGTTCAGGGGATTGACATTGCCCAGCTTGCGGGCCAGGTCGCCGCCATCGGGGTTCTCGATCTTGATCACCTCGGCGCCGAGCAGCGCCAGGTGCATGGTGGCGAAGGGGCCGGAAAGGACATTGGTCAGGTCGAGGACCCGGACATTCTCCAGTAATTTCATGTGGGTTCTCCTTTATTGCGCTTTCTTGAAATTCACGATCGGGCCGGCTTTCAGGATGAAGCCGGGAAGATCGCGGTCGAAGAAGCGCCCTAGATCACGCGCGGTTTCCAGCAGTTTTTCCAAGCCGATATCGTCGAGCAGTCCCTGGCGCTGCAGCGAATGAACCAAGTCCTCGGTGCAGACGTTGCCCGCCGCCACCTTGGTGAACGGGCAGCCGCCCAGTCCGCCCAGGGCCGACTCGAAATATTTCACGCCGGTCTTCAGGGCCGCGTAGCAGTTGGCCAGTCCCAGGCCGAAGGTGTTGTGAAAATGGCAGGCCAGCTCGACCTTACCGTCGCGCTTCAGGATCTCGGCATACAGGGATTCGACCTGGGGAGGGTGGGCGTGGCCCGCCGTGTCGGCGAGACTGATGTTGCGGATGCCGGCGGCCAGATACCTGTCGACGATCGACAGGACCCGCTCGGCGGGGATGGGGCCTTCAAAGCCGCAGCCGAATGCCGACTGGATGGAGACCTGGATGCGCTTCTGCGCCTTCATGGCCGCCTGGGCCATGGCGATGATCTGGCCGACGGCCTCCTCGGTGCCCTTGCCGGTGTTCTTGCGGCTGTGGGTGTCGCTGGCCGAGACCCCCATGCAGAACATGTCGACACCGCAGGCCATGCCGCGCTCAAGGCCCTTCTCGTTGAGCACAAGTCCCGACAGGACGGCCCGGGCCGGCTTCTTCCCATCCTGGTTGAAATGGGCGAACAGCTTGTCGGTGTCGGCCATCTGCGGGACCTTTTCGGGGTTGACGAAGGAACCGAGCTGGATCATGTCGATGCCGGCGGCCAGCAGCCCCTCGATCCAGGCGATCTTCCTTTCCAGGGGCACGGCCTGCTTCTCGATCTGCAGCCCATCGCGCAGGCCAACCTCATGGATCTTGATTTCATTCATAGGGCGTTCTCCCTTTGCATTCCGGCAGTTGCCATTCTCGGTCCGGGCTACAGCTTGGCGGCGATCGCCTCGGCCATTTCCAGCGTCTTGCTGTCGCCCCCCATGTCGTAGGTGCGCACGTTGCCTTCCCGGATCACGGCGGCGACGGCATTCTCGACCCTGTCGGCCTTCTCGGTCTCGCCCAGCCAGGTCAGCATCATCTTGGCCGCCAGGATGGTGGCGATGGGGTTCACCTTGTACTGGCCGGCATACTTGGGGGCCGAGCCGTGAGTGGGCTCGAAGACGGCCAACTTTTCGCCGATGTTGCCCGAGCAGCCGAAGCCCAGGCCGCCGACCATCTGGGCGCAGAGGTCGGAGATGATGTCGCCGAACAGGTTGGTGGCGACCAGCACCTCGTAGTTCATGGGGTTCTTGAGCAGCCACATGCAGATGGCGTCGACATTGGCGTCGTCGCACTTGATGCCGGGATAATCCTTGGCCACCTCTTTGGCGATCTCGAGGAACAGCCCTTCGGTGGCGCGCACAACATTGGCCTTGTGGATGACGGTCACTTTCTTGCGGCCGTATTTCTTGGCATAATCAAAAGCAGCCCGCACGATGCGCTCCGAGCCTTTCCTGGTGTTGATCTTGCAGGTCAGGGCGTATTGGTCGAGCGGCACGTCCTTGAACGCCGCAAACGGCTTGGAGATCTTCAGCAGCGTGTCTTTCAGCTCCTGGGGCACGGGGTTGAATTCGACGCCGGAATACAGCCCCTCGGTGTTTTCGCGGAAGACCACCAGGTCGATTTCGGTCTTGTAGTTGAGCGGGTTGCCCGGGTAGGCCTTGCACGGCCGCAGGCAGGTGTACAGGTCGAACAGCTGGCGCATGCGCACGATGGGGGAGCGGTAGACCAGCCCCTTGCCTTTCAATTCAGGCACAAGCTCGGTTTCGGCCGCCTTGACCGGTTTGGAGGTGATGGCGCCGAACATGGCCGCGTCGACACTGTTCAGCAGGTCGATAGTGCGCTTGGGGAAGGCGTCGCCCTCCTTGCACCAGAACTCCCAGCCGATGTCGCCATGTATATACTCAGCGTTCAGCTGCAATTTATCCAGAACGATCTTCGCCGCTTCCAATACCTCGATGCCGATGCCGTCGCCGGGGAGCCAGGCGATCTTGTACTTTTTCCCTTGCGCTTGTTGACCCGAAACGCTCATGTATTCCTCCTTTTCAGACAGTAATGCACAATTTGTATATCATAGAATACTATCTTCGTCAATCAACAATGGAACGCCGTTCCAGGCAATATTCCCGGGCAAATTGTCATTGCGGGAGTGCACCGCCCGAATGGGAGTTCATCTCAAAATCACATGGTTTTCGCGCTGGGCAGCGGAATTCAGAAGGGTCAATTCCGCTTCCGCGACAGGACAAGCAATCCTCCCAAAGCCAGCACGGCGAGAAGATACTCAAAGGCCGTGGTGATGCCGTGGACGCCGAACGCCACGAGCGTGGCCGGTTCCCGGGGAAAGCCCATCATAACGAGGGCGCCGACCATCCCTCCTTCCCAAACCCCAAATTGACCGATGGCGGGTATGGGCAGGCTGGCAACCAGCTCTGTGGCCGAGACCCCGATGATCAGGTCCCAGGGATCCGGGTGCGGCGCGGCATATACTGCCCTGGCCAGCAGGCTCTCGGTCAGCGCAAACAGGGCGGCGTACTTGGCCAGGCGAATGGCCAGTGAAACGGCAAGGAGGCGGACCAGGGCGCCGCTGCGACGGATGATCTCCATTGTTGCCGCGATCCTATCCAGGAACGCGGCGGCCCGCTCCCAAATGCTGTCTTCCCGGCCGTGGGCCAGGGCTCTCGGCAGCCGCGCGAATACTTTGGTCAAGGGGCCGAGCCACCAAGCCGTCGCTGCCGAAACTGCGAAGAAAATCACCCCGAAAATCGCAATCCATTTGGGAGCTAGCAATGTCATCCCCGGCGGGGCGGCGCTGCCCAAGCGCACCGCGACCGCGACAAGCAGCAAGGGGCCGAGAGTGACCAGATCCAGGACAAACGACACGATGAATGTCGACGCGGCCGATTCGACCGCCACAGCCACGTGATGCTTCATGAACCAGACAAACGAACCCAGCGACGCCAGCCGGGCCGGGACAAGATCTCCGAGAGCATTCTGGATAATGGTGGCAAGAAAAACGGGGCCGGCGGCAGGTTTCGGCTCGGGGAGGAGGAGGCGGAAACGGATGGCCCTGAGCCAGAGGGCGATGAGGCCGATCGCTCCGTACAGGGCCAGCCCCATGGGAGACGCGGAAAGGATGCTGTCCAAGAGGCGCTGCCAGGAAAGACCGCGCATGAGCAGCCATACAATGAGGGCGGAAACGATCGCCGGCACGACAATGGCAGCAAGGGTGCGACTGCGTTTTTTCCCGCTCTGGCTCCGTTCAGAAAGAAATCTCAACGGACTTCGGTCTTGTTCGCGGCTGCGGTTGAAACCAGCGGCGCAAGGATGCGATGCCAGGAGGCAGCGAGCGCCAGATAGCCGTCCTCGCTGGGATGGACGTCGGGAAGCAGGTCCGGCCTGGCGGCAAAGAGGGCATGGTGATCGGCCAGGATGAGCCCGCGCTGGCTGGCGATGGCGCGGATCGCAGGGTTGATCTCCGCTTCAACGCGGGCCCGCGAGCCGGCGTCGAAATGCCAGCGGACCTCCACGGGGATCGGCGGGATCGTGGCCAGGATGATCCGGGGAGTGGAACCGTCCTTGTTGCGATGCCTTGCAATGCGGTCCAGGATCGCTTCCAGGTTTGCCCGGAATTGCGCGGTCGTCGTCGCATGGCTGTCGATGCGCAGGTCATTCGTCCCCAGCTGCAGCAGGACCCAGCTTGGATCGCATCGCTCGATGATCCGGGATTTTTCAAGAAAACGGATATACTCGGCGGTGCTGTCCCCCTTGACGCCGGCATTGATCACCTGGACCGCCAACCCGTCGCGCACCAGGAGCTTCTTGAGATGCTTGGGATAACTGGATGCGGTTATGCTGTCTCCGGCGCAAAGGATCACCGGCAGGCCGCTCAAGGCGGGTACGACCGGTTCCCGGCGGCAACCTGATGCCAGGACGTGCAGCAGGAACAGGATCAGGGGGCGAAAAACCGGCTTCACCGGCCGTCCTTTTCCGGGGCCCAATCGGGCATGCGGTCATCGGCGCCCGGCGGGGTCAGGATGATCGGCGTCCCCCCCCTCGCCGGAATGATCGCCAACGACCAGGGATTGTTCTTGGAACCCCTGGTCGTCTCGTAAACAATCCAACGGCCGTCGGGTGACCAGGCCGGGTTGTAGTCATAGCT
>JAQUQF010000077.1 GCA_028749105.1 Acidobacteriota bacterium
ACTTGAAAGAGCATTGGTACCAGGTCTTTCATTATTACATTAACAAAGATAAGCCAGGGTGGGATATCGTTGGTGTAGGGACACGGCATGCCGTACCCTCTTTTCATGTTGCAGGGGCGCGGTCATCGCGCCCATGTTCGTCATTCCCACGAGGGGCGGGACAACCCCGCCCCTTACGCCTGATGATCCAAAGGCTTTGATTGCGTCAGGGAGTCAAAATAGCGAATTTATGCTATAATTTGAATCGAGGTAAACGAGAAATGACGCCCACAAAAACCATCATCAATAAAGCCTTGAGTTTGAAGCCCGCCGAGCGTTTTATCGTTATCGAAGCCTTGGTTAAAAGCCTCGATAGCCCTGATAAGGCGATCGAAAAAGTATGGGCCGTCGAGGCGGAAAAAAGATTGAAAGCCTACAAAGCGGGAAAATTGAAAACCGTATCTTTCGAGGAGATGTTCCAGGCTCATTCATGAAACTGGAAATCCTGCAGATTGCCCGCCAGGAATTCCAAGCGGCTCAGGAATATTATGAAATGGAACAAGCCGGTCTGGGTTCAAGGTTCGAAGGCGAAATCAGACAAGCTTTGCTACGCATCCAACAATATCCGACGGTATGGTCAATAGAGCGAAAAGAGATCCGCCGATGTTTCGTCCATAAATTCCCATTCAAAATCATTTACTCGATCCATAAGAAAACTATCATCGTGCTCGCTTTCGCCCATCTTCACAGAAAACCTGAATATTGGGTTGATAGAAAGAAATAGATTCCTAAACCTGATCAAAAGTCCATTCTTTCTAACTGCAAAAAAGCAGTTATGCCAGTTCTTTAATTATTGCATTAACAATGATAATCCAGGGTGAGATGCTGCAGTGTCCGCCCTGCATTTCTTGATTTTAAGAAGACATCAAAACAGAAAGGGCAAACACGGGGGTTTGCCCCTACAGAAAAATGCTTGCTTCACGGGCAGGCGTAGTTGCGGATGACGGACTCGGCTGCCGGATGCTTTTTTGTAAGCCGTTCCTAACTGCGTTTGCCGAAATATTCTCTTTGCAAAACCGGAGCGGAAGAAAATGGGGTCGGTGCTTGACTTTGTGACTCAGGCATTTTTGGCGTCATAGGGGCAGGTCAACAGGTTCCGAAAATCATCATAAATCCTATGATAACTTCTCTATCGGCAAATTATGGCCCATTAAGGAATAGGTTCGGTAGGGACAGATTGCTTAATTAATATAAATTTAGCAATAATTAGTTGCCATATTATCATAAATAAGGAAATAGACCTGGTCGAGGAGCGGGAGGGAAAACTGTTCGGCTACGAGTTCAAGTGGGGGAATAAAAAGGCCAAACCGGCCAAGGCCTGGCTCGATGCCTACGCCAATGCCAGCCTGGAGACCGTAACCCGCGATAATTTCCTCGATTTCGTGATCTGACGTTCGTGCTATTGATGAAGGTCAAGAGGACGTCGGATGTTCGTTGAGCTCTACCCCAGCAGGGCCCTGATGAATTCGTCGCCCTGAAGCAGGCCGTAGCTGCCCTGGCGGCAGGTCTCCTCGTTGAACTCGCTGATGCCGTCGGGTTTTTCGTCGGGACGGTAAATCAGGAACGGTACCGCGTCTCGGGTATGGGTACGCACGGCGCAGGGAGTGGCGTGGTCGGGGAGCAGGGCGATGGCGACCGGCTCCTTCATCGTTGCCGTGCATTCGACGATTGGCTGGATCGCCCGCTGGTGCAGGGCCTCGATGGTGCGGACCTTCAGTTCGGCGTTGCCCTCGTGGCCGGCCTCGTCGCTGGCTTCGATATGCAAAAAGACAAAATCCATCTCGGCCAATGCCCGGCATGCCGCCTCCGCTTTGCCTTCATAGTTCGTATCAAATAATCCGGTCGCTCCCGGAACATGGATGGGCTGCAGGCCGGCGTAGACCCCAAGTCCGAAGATCAGGTCGACGGCGGAAATGACGGCGCCGCGCAGGTTGTGCAATTCCCCGAATGTTTTCATCTGCGGCCGGTGCCCCGGCGACCATGGCCAGATCGAATTCCCCGGGTCCTTGCCCTGGGCTTGGCGCTTTGCATTGACCGGGTGGGGGCCGAGGATGTCCTGGGAACGGAGAATCAGGTCGGTCAGCAGCGCGGCCGTCGCACTCTCCCTGCCTTTGGACCTAGGCAGGACTTCGGAAAACGGCGTACCGGGAACATCGTGGGGCGGCGTGCAGGAGAAGTCGTTCACCCCATCCTTGATGACCAGCAAGTGGCGATAGCTCACCCCGGGGTGAAAGCGGACGCGCGGGGAGGCGAGCTTTTCATTCAGCGCCTCAACCAGTTGCACCGACTCTTCGTTGCTGATGTGTCCGGCCGAATGGTTCTTGATCCAGCCGTTTTCGATGCAAATGATGTTGCAGCGCATGGCCAGGTCGCTGGCTGCGAGCTCGACCCCCATGCTGGCCGCTTCCAGGACGCCGCGCCCCTGGTAGACTTGGTGTACGTCATAGCCCAGCACGGCCAGGTTGGCCACCTCGCTGCCCGGGGGCATGTCGTCGGGAACGGTGACCAGCTGCCCGCAGCGGCTCCGGGCGCAGAGACGGTCGATGGCCGGGGTGCGGGCGGCCATGAGCGGGGTTTTGCCCCCCAGTTTTTCGATGGGGTAGTCGGCCATGCCGTCGGCGAGAATGATGATATATTTCATTTGCCCTCTGCAGCGAACGCGATCAGGAATAATTCTTCTTTAAAAAATCCTTGAACCTCGGGTAGTCATTGGCCATGGCCAGCGACGATTCCTTCCTGTCCTCGATTCCCTCGAGACTGGGGGGCAGCGGCGGGTCGAAGCCGAGGATGGAGCGGATCTCTTCGGGGAATTTTGCCGGATGCGCGGTTTCCAGCGCAACGCACAATTGATCGGGTGCCTGCTCTTCCTGCGCCAGATATTTTTGCAGGCCGGCCCAGCCCACGGCGCCATGCGGCTCGAGCAGCAGGCGCTGCTCTTCGTAGGCGCTGCGGATGGTCTGGCGGGTTTCGCTCTCCGTGATGCTCACGGCGAAAATGTCCCGGCGCAGCCGCTCCATGTCGGGCATGCGGCTGATATGGCCTTTTTCATCCATGCTCCCGCCGTACAGGTCGATCAGCCTGGCCAGGTTGCTGGGATGGCCGACGTTCATGGCGCTGGAAATGCAGTTGCGCGAAGGCTCGATGGGCTGATAGGCGCCGCTGGACACGAACCCGGGAAATTCGTCGTTTTCGTTGGTGGCAATGATCAGGCGCTTGACCGGCAGGCCCATGCGCATGGCGAGGACGCCGCCCATCATGTCGCCGAAGTTCCCCGAGGGGATGGAAAAAATTGCCGGCTCAGCCGCCTGCCGGCAGAGCCGGGAATAGGCATAGAAATAGTAGACGATCTGCGGCACCAGGCGGCCGATGTTGATGGAATTGGCCGAGGACAGACGCAGGTGGGCCAGTTCGGGATCGGAAAACGCCTCCTTGACCAGGGCCTGGCAATGGTCAAACTTGCCGTCCACGGCGATGACGCTAACGTTCCCGCCCAGGGTGGTCATCTGCTTGCGCTGGCGCGCCGTCACCTCTTTTTCCGGGAACAGGACCAGCACCTGGATGTTGTCGAGCCCATAGAAGGCGTTGGCGATGGCGCTGCCCGTGTCCCCGGAGGTGGCGGTCAGGATCAGCAGCTTCTCGTTTCCCTGGAGCAGGTAGTAATTGATCAGCCGTCCCATCAGCCGGGCGGCAAAGTCCTTGAAAGAGGCCGTCGGGCCCTGGTCCAGGCGCATGACATATTGGCGGCCGCTTACCGGCTCCAGGGGCACCGGAAAATCATAGGCGTCGAGCGTCAATGCCGCCAGGTCGCTGTCCGGGATCTGCCCATGGAGGAATTTACGGCAGATCGCCAGGGCGATCTCATGGTACGCCTGGCCGGAAAAGCCGGCGATCTCTTTCCCGCTCAATGCCGGGATGCTCTGGGGCATGAACAGGCCCTTGTCGGGGGCCAATCCTTTCAGCAGCGCCTCACGGAACGTCACCGGCTCGGCCCGGCGGTTGGTCGAATAATATAATATCGGTTTTTCCATGATCGAATTCGCGCGAACGGCCATCCAATTTTAAACTATTCCTCCGCCATGTCAAGGCGGGGATGAATGGCATGGTTTGACTTTTCATTTCCCGCGTGCTAATGAAAAATCGCGCCGGCCCGTGCGGAATATTCGGCACCGGCCAAGGCGCAAAATTCTGAACAGGGGAGCCGAACATGGGCAATCAGGCATCTTCCGGCGTCGAGGGGTACATCCGGCTCGGCCAGGAGTACGCGGCCAGGAGGAAGGAACAGCGGCAGGCGATGCGCCAGGCGCGCTTCGACACCATCGCCGTCCATGGCATGTACTCGGTCGAGGAGGCCTTCCGCAGCGGCCAGGGCGGGATCATCGAGCCCATCTTCCCGTCCACGTCGCAAGGGTACCGCGACTCCGATGAGATGGAGGCCGGGCTGGCCTACAAGATCCCCACCTGGTGCTATTCACGCATCATCAATCCCACGAACTCCTACCTGGAGGACACCCTCTCCCTCCTCGAGTCCTACGGCTGCCCCTTTGACGCCTCGGCGTTCTGCACCTCCTCGGGCATGTCGGCGATCAAGCAGGCGGTGGAGCCGCTGCTGGTCCTCCCCGAGGACAAGGACGACGAGCTGAATTTCGTTTCCTCGGCCCAGGTGTATGGCGGGACCTTCCAGCTGTTCAACGTGCGCATGAAGGAGCGCCGGGCCCTGGTGCGCTGGGTCGCCCGGCCATGGGAGACGGCCGAGTGGGAGAAGCAGATCGACGAGCATACCCGTTTCCTCTACACCGAGATGCCTTCCAACCCCCAGCAGGCCTGCTCCGACCTTGAGGCGCTCGCCAGGCTGGCCCACCGCTTCCAGATACCGCTGATCGTCGACAGCACGATCGCCACGCCGGCCCTGATGCGCCCCCTGCTGCACGGCGCCGACGTCGTGGTGCATTCGCTGACCAAGACCATCGGCAGCGGCGGTGCCGCCCTCGGTGGGGCCGTCATCGCCCGCCACGACCTTGTCAGCCGCCACCTCGCTCCTGAGGCCAGAGCCGATTACGCGACCTGGCTGAAGTTGTGGCCGGGCCGCGATTCCGGTCCCTGCATCTCCCCCAATTCGGCGTTCTTCTTTCTCAATGAAGTGCGGACGCTGCGCATGAAGGTGGAGAAGCTGTCGGCAAACACCATGGTCGTGGCTGAATTCCTTGCCAACCATGCCAAAGTGGAGACGGTGGATTACCTGGGGCTGGGCGGGCATCCCCTGCACGCCCTGGCCGCCCGCTACATGCGTCTTGTCGACAGCGACCGGCCGGTATTCGGCCACCTGATGTCCTTCACCATCAAGGGCGGCCCCGGCGACGCCCGGCGCTTCTTTGACGCGTTGCAGCGTATTTACCGCGCCACCGACCTGGGGCGCATCAAGTCGGTGGCCACCATCCCGGCCATCTCCACCCATTCGCAGCAGGGCGAAGAAGGCCGCCGCCTGGCCGGCATCCCGCCGACGATGGTGCGCCTCTGTGTGGGTGGCGAGCATCCCGACGACATCATCGCCGACCTGGACCAGGCTTTGAACAAGGCATGAAGAAGGGCAGCGCGTGCCCGCCGCCGCCGAACGCATGAAGCAACCTCTTGTCCTGGCCGCCATTCTGGCAATCGCCTGCCTTTCGGCCTCCTGCCGCGCCCGGAGCGACAAGGACGCCGTCGCCGCTGTGCTGGACGATATGGCTGCGCGGGTGGAGGATAGAGACGCCGCCGGACTGGTCGCCCACCTGGCCGAGGATTACGCGGACTTCGAGGGGCGGGACCGCATTGCCACGCAGACCATGGCCGAGGAATATTTTCGCCGCTACCGGGGCATCAAGACAAAGGTGCTGTCTTCGCGCATCGCGATGGCGGCGGCCGGCAAGGCCACTGCCGAGATGGACGTTTCCCTGTACAGCGGCGTGGCCGCGGCGCTGCGCAAGGCCGTGGGCTTCAGCGGCGAGAATTACCGCGTCTCCTGCGTGCTGCGCAAGGAAGGCCGCTGGCGGGTCAGCGAAGCACGCTGGGAATTCATCCCCATGTCGGGCCTGTTCCCCGAATCCATCAAGGTCCTGCAGGAGCTTTTCCCTAAGCAGTAAGAGAAGGAGTCCCATGTCCAAGTGGTCTTTCGTCCTATTCCTGACCGTCGCCCTGAGCGTCTACGCGGCGATGCACGGTTTCGTCTATTGGCGCCTGGCCTCCGGCTTGTCGTTGGCGACCGGGGAGCGTTTATTATTGAAGCTGTTCCTGGCCGCCGGTGGGCTGAGCTTCATTGCGGGCGAGTTCTTCAGCCGCCTGACCGCCAACCGCGCCCTGCTGTGCGTCGGCTCGGTCTGGCTGGGCATGCTGGCCATCTCTCTGGCCGTCTTCCTGGTCGAGATGGTCCTGTCGCTGCTGATTCCGCAGCAGCGCCGCCTGCTGGTCCTCGCCGCCCTGGCTCTCGTTTTCCTGGTCAGCGCCTTCAGCGTGATCAATGCGGCTCTGGGCCCGGTCAGCCGCGAACGAAGGATCGCCATCCCCGGCCTGCCCCCGGAACTGGATGGCTTCACCATCGTCCAGCTCTCCGACCTGCACGTGGGAAACCTCACTTCCATGAGGCGCCTGCGCCGGTTCGTGGAGCAGGCGAACGCGATGAAGCCCGACCTGGTCCGCGTCACCGGCGACACCCTCGACGGCGAGGTCGGCCGCGATGGAAAATACTGCGAGGTGCTCGGGGCCTTGCGGGCGCGCCACGGCGTGGCGGCCGTCACCGGCAACCACGAGTTCTACGCCGGGATCGACAAGTTCATGGAGCTTTGCCGCTGCAGCGGCTGGCGGGTGCTGCGCAACGAATCATGGGTCATCGACGGCAGGCTGGCCGTCATCGGGCTGGACGACGACACGGCGGTGCGCATGGGAGCGCCCGGGCCCGACCTGGAAGCGGCGCTGCGTCCGCTGGCGGCGGGGATCCCCAAGATCCTCCTGTACCACCAGCCGCTGAAGTTCGCCGCGGCGGCGGAGCGGGGGATCGGGCTGCAGCTGTCGGGCCACACCCATGCCGGCCAGATCCCGCCCATGGACCTGCTGGTCCGGCTGACCTACGAATTTCCCGCCGGGCTCTACCGGCGCGGAGAATCCCAAATCCACACCTCTCCTGGAACCAGCACCTGGGGGCCGCCCATGCGTTTCCTGTCGCGCTCGGAGATCACCCGGCTGGTCCTGGTCTCACCGGGAACGGGAAAGGAAAGCGGCGGCTGATCGTAGCCACACCCTTGATCCCGTTGGTCATTTCTGTGGCTGCAGGTCTTCCTCGATGGCAACGACGGTCAAGGCATAGGCGCCTCCGGGGTTTATGGCGGAGCGCCCGAACGTTGCGCCCAGCGACCAAAAATGGGGCATGATCCCCTGTATTTTGGTGAGAATTTTGACCAGGCCATCTTCCATTTCGGCAAAGTTGAGTGTGATGACGGTCGCCGCTCCATATGAAGCGGGGATCGGCAGCGGGGGCTGCCCCTGCAGGAACAATGAAGACATTTGCCGGCAGAATGCTTTAATCTCGGCGGCCGTGCTTTCGGGCAGATCGACGCTGCCCCGGAAGCGGATGGCCAGTTTTTTCTCCATTTCGCGTTCCACTTCCAGCTGTGAAAGAGGCGCGATCAGATCGGCAAATTCCTGGGTGACAAAATAGGTGGCCGCACCGCCCCGCACTGACGGGGCCGCTCCGCCCCGCACCGACGGGGC